>NZ_CP092334.1:3996717-4297234 GCF_018595685.2 Flavihumibacter rivuli | reverse complement strand
TGGTGAAAAAGCAGTTTATTATAATAAGTTACGAATTCTTCTTCCTGCACTCCTGCGCAACAACGTCTTCAAAGAAATTGGATTGAAAATTTTTCGTAGGGGGACGAATATCAAATTTTTTTGTTGAAAAAAAAATTTTTTACTCACTTGATTTTTCGCCAATAACAACAGTGTGGGAAGCCTCCAAATTTTTCTTCCTATTTCGCTGAAACGCAAATTCCATGCGGCCTAGAACGATTCCACCCCATCCCACCTGATTGACCACAACATCATCACCCGAAATATTTTTATACACAACAGGTGAGTCAAAAAACGTATGTGTATGACCGCCTATTATGACATCAATATTGTCTGATTCCTTAGCTAAAACCACATCACTCACCTTATTTTCCTTATACTGGTAACCCAGGTGGCTCAAACAGATGACCATATCACATTTTTCCTTTGTCTTCAGGTGATGCGCCACCCTGTTAGCCGACTGGACCGGATCGAGGTACTTAGTGGCACCAAACAGGTTATCGGGCACCAGTCCCATTAATTCAATTCCCACTCCTGTCACACCGATCTTCAGCTTCCCCTTCTTAAATATGGTATAAGGCAGGGTCTTGTGTTCAAGCGGCGTACCGGTAAAGTCATAGTTGCTGACCAAAACGGGGAAACCGCCTTTTACCAGCTGGTTGGCAAAATTCTCCATGCCAGCATCAAAGTCATGGTTACCCATCGTACAGGCATCATAACCCATTGCTGCCATGGCCTTCATTTCCGGCTCCCCCTTATAAAAATTGAAATAAGGTGTCCCCTGGAATATATCCCCGGCATCCAGCAACAATACATGCTTGCCTTCTTCCCTCACCTTCCTGATCACCTCAGCCCTGGCTGCAACCCCGCCAAGCCCCTGGTTCCTTGATCCATCCATAGGGAAGGGTTCCAACCTGCTATGTACATCATTCGTATGAAGGATCACGAGCCGCTCCGGCTGTTCTTCTGCTTTCAATTCGTTGAGCAAGGGGCTACCAGCCAGTAATGCCCCACCGGTTAAAGCCGTTTTTTGTATGAATTTTCTCCTACTGAGCATTGACAATCCTGTTTTCCAGTTCTGCATTGATTTTCTTTCCTTCCTGGCCAAGCCTGCTAAAGTATTGGATGAAGGCGTCCCTCACCAGGTAACCTTTATTGATCTGGGGGTATTTCCTCATCATCCAACAATCATCACCGCCATTGGCAATAAAATCAGCATTTGCAATGACATATTCCTTATTTGGATCAAAAGGCTCCCCACCGATCAAAATGGACTCTGCTTTCTTGTCCCTGATCTGGAACTGCACCCCACTGCAGGGCCAGCCGCCACGAGCCGCTATATGGTCCAATAGTTCCTTGACAGTAGAGGCCGGCAGTTTCTGCAACACCAGGATATTATCGAAAGGCATTATTTCAAAAACCTTTCCAATGGTCAGCGGCCCCGCAGGAAGCTGTGTCAACCTTACCCCACCATAATTCACGAAAGCAGCGTCGATGGCCATGCCATACAATCGCTCCCCTTCCTGCTTCATCGCATCCGCCAGCACATTGCCCAGTTTGCTTTCTGGCTGCTTCTTATCTAGGGCGACTTCCACTTCAGCGATCACCTTATTCATGCTTTTGTTCACACTATCCGCATAGGGCAATAGCATATCCTGCAAAGCATTGTCTGCAGGCATGGTATTCCTGATCCGGTAAGCAGTATAATTCATGGAGCCGGCCGTGTATTGACGGGCACAAGCGCCCATCATCAAAGCCAGTGGAAGGCAGCTACTTACCAGGACCCATTTTTTCCAATTATTCATACGAATGATTAAAAGGTACAAATTATTTTTTCTTTCATACCATCCTTTTTGTAAGGGGCGCAAAGTTCCCAAACATAAATGGAAATAAAAAACTCAACCAGCCTGCTATCCAGTAAAAGACAAAGAAAACAGGGTTAAAAATTATTGACTGTAATCAAACCACACATCCTGCTAACAGTTGTTCACAATTGAAAAGCAAGGATCATTACATTATATTGCTCTACACATCGCCCGCCGAAGCTTTAGCGAAGGCGGGTCACCTCGCCCGCCGAAGCTTCAGCGAAGGCGGGCCACTTCCTCCCTCCTTCCTATCTTTGCCCAATCTTTTAGGATAACTACCTAACCATGAAGCAAGTCATCAGTCTACAGGTGAGCCCGGCTGAAGCCGCAGACCACCAGTCCATCAAGCAATATATTGCCAGCGCCAGCTCCCGAAGGCCGGAAGAGGTAACGGGGTTCCATATCCTGAAAAAATCCATTGACGCAAGAGGGAGGAATGTGCGGATCAACCTGACACTGGACGCATTCATAGGCGAGCCCTTCGTGGAAAGGACCATTCCCGGCATCCATTTTAATGATGTAAGCAAGGCCAGCCAAAAGGTGATCATCATTGGTGCCGGTCCCTGCGGCCTTTTCGCCGCCCTGCAACTTATAGAGATGGGCGTAAAACCCATTATCCTGGAAAGGGGTAAGGATGTGCGGGCGAGGAGGCGCGACCTGGCAGCCCTGAACAAGGAAGGTGTGGTCAACCCGGAAAGCAATTACTGTTTCGGCGAAGGCGGAGCAGGCACTTATAGTGACGGCAAGTTGTATACACGCAGTAACAAAAGGGGTAGCATCGACCGTATCCTCCACCTTTTGGTGCGGTTTGGGGCCGATGAACGTATCCTTTATGAAGCCCACCCGCATATTGGCACCAATAAACTCCCCCATATCATCACCGCTATCCGTGAACAGATCCAGGAGGCAGGTGGTGATTTCCTGTTCGAACAAAAAGTGACCGGCTTCCAGGTCGCTGATGGCACCATCAATGGGGTCATAACGGCAAAGGGCGACCGATTCCATGCAGATGCAGTGATCCTTGCCACCGGCCATTCGGCCCGGGATATCTTTACCCTCCTGCATGACCATCAGATCCTTATCGAAGCCAAACCCTTTGCGCTGGGCGTTCGTATAGAACATCCCCAGGAACTGATCGATAGTATCCAATACCATTGTCCTGCCAGGGGTGAATACCTGCCGCCTGCTTCTTACAGCCTGGTGCAACAGGTAAATGGAAGTGGCGTCTTCTCCTTTTGCATGTGCCCCGGAGGCATCATCGCCCCTGCTTCGACCAACCCGGGCGAATTGGTGGTGAATGGCTGGAGTCCTTCCAAAAGAAATAATCCCTTTGCCAATTCAGGCATGGTGGTTGAGATCCCGGTAGGCTCCGAATCGGCTATGCTTTCCCGTGAGTTAATGGGAACACCCCTTTCCGGAATGTTTTTCCAGGAGGCAGTGGAAAGGAAGGCCTTCGAAGCTGGCGGGGGAAAATTGGTAGCCCCGGCCCTCAGGATGACAGATTTTGCCAACAGGAAGGTGAGCACTTCCCTGCCCGATTGCTCATACCTGCCCGGCATTAATGGCGCTGCCCTGTGGGATGTACTTCCTGGATTCGTTTACACCAACCTGGCAGAAGCTTTCAAAGAATTCGGCAAAAAGATGCGGGGCTATTATACCCAGGATGCTGTTGTGGTAGCCACGGAATCGAGGACATCCTCCCCTGTCCGCATTCCCAGGGACCCCCACCGGCTGGAGCACCCACAGGTGAAAGGGCTTTATCCCGCTGGCGAAGGTGCAGGCTATGCAGGCGGCATCATTAGTGCAGCTATGGACGGGGAAAAAGTTGCCCGTGCCATCATTACCGCACTTACCGGAAAAGAATTCTGATCCCTTTGTAATAAACAGCCATTGACGGCGACCAATAAGGAAACTACCCAGTCATCGTGATTTTGGGCAGGGGAATTCCATTGCACTTATTTTTGAATCAAATCAACCTTATGGCCTTATTGGATGTCAGGAATCTCAGAAAGTATTACGCTACCCAGAAAGCGGTGGATGATATCAGCTTTTCCATCCAGCCCGGCAGCATATTCGGACTGCTTGGTCCCAACGGTGCAGGCAAGACCACTTTGCTGCGCATGATCACCGGCATTTTTCTTCCCGATGAGGGAGAGATCATTTTTGATGGCAAACCCTTCGATCCTGCCAACGACATTGTACGCATTGGCTACATGCCTGAGGAAAGGGGATTGTACAAAAAGATGAAGATCGGTGAACATGCCCTCTACCTTGCACAACTGAAAGGATTATCCAAGGCCGAGGCACTGGAAAAAGTAAAGGAATGGTTCATCAAGTTTGACATGCAAAGCTGGTGGAGCAAAAAGGTGGAAGACCTGAGCAAGGGCATGGGCCAGAAACTGCAATTCGTGACCACGGTCCTGCATGAACCCAAACTCATCATCCTGGACGAACCCTTTAGCGGGCTGGACCCCGTGAATGCCAACCTCATCAAGGATGAGATCTACCAATTGGCCAAGCGGGGGTGCACGATCATCTTCAGCACGCACCGGATGGAGCAGGTGGAAGAGATCTGTGACCATATCATCCTGGTGAACAAAGGGAAGAAGATCCTAGATGGCAATGTAGACGGTGTGAAGCAGCAATTCAAGGAGAATATTTTCAAACTGAGCTTTGACAAGGAGACAGCCCTGCATACCTCCTCCGGCTTTGAACTTATCCGCCAGAAAGGCAATGAGGCAATGATCAAACTGAAAGATGGACAGTCCACCAATGATGTCCTTTCCCAACTTATTGGCGAAGGGCATGGTATCAGGGGATTCCAGGAAGTGCTCCCCTCATTGAACGACATCTTTATCAGGCTGGTGAATGATAGCACTGCCACTACCCGCCAGTTTCTTGCCAACTAACCATTAAGCCAATTACAGACCATGAACAAGATATTGATCATCATACAAAGGGAATTTCTTTCCAGGGTGCAGAAAAAAACATTCCTGCTCTCTACGATATTACTCCCCCTATTCATTTTTGGATTCTACGCCCTTATCATTTATTTCAGTGTCAAGAGCGAGGATAACCTGAAGATCGCGATCGCCGACCAGGGTCAACAGATCAGCAACAAACTGCAGAGCGACCCTTCACTGAACTTTATCCAGGTTGACCAGGCCGATGCAGCTGCATTGCAACAACAACTCAATGAAAAGAAATTCGATGGCTATATCATCATCCCGGCCAATTACAATGCAGAGAAAGGGGACACATTGGTCTATGCCAGCAATTCCAACGTGGGCCTCATGACCAAGGAAAAGATAGAACGAAGGATCAATGCTGCTTTTGAAAAGAACAGGCTGAAGAACCTGCTTGCACCAGGGGTTACCCTGGCCCAGGTAGACAGCGCCAAATCATCCGTCAACCTGAAAGTGGCCAAGGGCGGGGAGAAGAGTGGCAGCACAGGATTTGCCTATGCATTAGGATTCATTTGCGGCATCCTCATCTATATGGTCCTCTTCATTTACGGGTCCATGGTGATGCGCGGTGTAATGGAAGAAAAGACCAACCGCATCGCGGAGGTAATGGTAAGCAGTGTAAAACCATTCCAACTCATGCTGGGAAAGATCATTGGTATCGGCGCGGTAGGGCTGGTCCAATTCCTGATCTGGGGTGTCCTGATCTTTGCACTGCAGGCATTGGTGCCGGTATTCTTCCCCGGAGCCATGGAAGTAGCCGCCCAGCATTCCAATGATCTCCCGAATATGAATGGCAATACCAAGCAGGTGGAAATGATCAGGCAGGTCATGCAAAACCTCAACTCCGTGAATATCGGGCTGATCGTCTTTTGTTTCTTCTTTTATTTCCTTGGTGGCTACCTGCTCTATTCTTCCCTCTTTGCAGCGGTGGGTAGTGCAGTTAACGAAGACCCTCAAGATGCCCAATCCCTGATGCTCCCCATCACCATGCCGATCATTTTTTCCTTCGTGATCATGACGCAGGCCATCAACAAACCAGATGGGGCACTGGCCTTGTTTGGCAGTCTTTTCCCCTTATCCTCACCCATCGTCATGATGGCAAGGCTTCCCTACGGTGTACCGGCATGGCAACTGGCATTATCCTTTGTGCTCCTGATCCTTGGTTTCATCTTTACTGCCTGGCTGGCCGCAAGGATCTATAGGGTAGGCATATTGATGTATGGCAAGAAGCCTACCTGGAAAGAATTGTGGAAATGGGCATTTGCCAAGATCTGATCGAATAACCGGCCGAGGCCGGTTATTTTTTTGCCATAATAAGGAATGATAACTTTAGGGAAGATGTCGGGAACCCAATTATATTTCATTGCCATGGTCGCACCGGAACCGGTGGAAACCAGTGTGGGTGGTTTCAAACAGTACATGCTTGAAACTTATGGTTGTAAAGTGGCCCTGAAATCACCGGCACATATCACCCTGGTACCACCCTTCAAAATGGATGAAAGGGAGGAAGAAACCCTTACTGCTACCATGGATAAAATTGTTGCCCCGCACCAGGCATTCCCTATTGAATTGAATGGGTTCGATGCATTCCCACCAAGGGTGATCTTTGTCAACATTTTGTCCAACCCACTTTTAAGTAAACTATTCGACTCCCTCCAACACCAACTGCACCATTTCAGGCCCCTGCTGTTTGAACCGGATAAGAGGCCCTTCCATCCCCATATGACCATTGCCAACCGCGATATTCCCCATCGCCGTTTCAATGAGGCATTGGCCTATTTCCATAGCATGGGTTACCAAAGCAACTGGCAGGCAGAAACAGTTTCCCTGCTGAAATACAGTCCGGGCAAATGGCGCGTCATCCACGAATCCCCGCTGGCAGGCTAAGGCCTTCCCGTCCTGTTAAAAAATCCCCAATAAAGAAAACAACCCCTTGCAATACGAAAAGTATCGTATTTTTATACGAACAAATTCGTAATTAAAACCTTTCGTATGTTACCATTCATGAAAAAAAGGGCTTACCTGACACTTCCATTCATAGCCGGCCTGGCCCTGGCCAATATCAGCTGGACTTCAGAAGTGATCCATACCAGTGCCCTGAACAACTGGTATGATACCCCGGCATCAGATACCGTACCCGGCCGCCAGGGGGAAAAGAAGGGAACCATTACCTGGTCGGGCGCTGCCACCCTGGATGACCATATCAGGAATATTGAGCAAGCAGGCAAGGACCTGGACCGCGAAATGGATAAGGACTGGGGAAAGATAGAAGCAGATATCCAAAGATCCCTGGCCAGTATTGATGATAAGGAATTGGAGCAGCAGATCCAAAAGGCGATGGAAGAAACCGAGAAGGCCATGGCCAGTTTGCAACTGGACCAGAAAAAAATGCAGGAGGACCTTGCCAAAATGCAGGAAGAGATCCAACGTGCCATGGAGGACCTGAAGAAGGAAGGCAGGTCGGCCAATTGGGAAAAGGAAATGGAGAAAGCAGTCGAAAGCGCCAGGATTGCCGCAAAGAATGCAGCCAGGATCAACGAAGATGAGATCAGGAAAGCACTATCAAAAGCAAAAGAGGATATGGCAAAGAACAAGGCCAATCTATCCGTCCACCTGGAATCAGCGCGCAAGGAAATCTCCGGGAACAAGTTAAAGATCAAGGAAAGTCTTCAGGAAGCGAAGAAAAGCCTGGAATCCGCTAAGAAGGAACTTGAAGGGTATAAGACCATGATCGCAGACATGGAAAAGAATGGTTTAATAGACACCAAAAAAGATTACACTATCGAATATAAAAGCGGTAACCTATCGATCAATGGTAAGGAGCAACCCAATACCATAACAGAAAAATACCGCAAGTACTTTAAACATAACGCTACCAGGTTGGAAAAAACCGAAGGCAAATTTGAAATCGAATCCAACCAGTAAATGCAGTTCTGCATCTAAACCTTGTCCAAAGAAAAAAAGCGGGAGTGATCCCGCTTTTCTTATAAATATAAAATCAGATTAAATGATACCATCCACCAATCGCAGTATGGGATGTTCAAATTCATGCATAGGTTCCATTCCAGCTTTCTCAACAGGCATATCCACATTAACCTTGATCACCTGGCCACTCTTCAATTGAACGGCATCTTTCTTCACATTGCGATAACCCTTCTTTTCAAACTGGAGGGAAAGGTCACCGGCTGGCACCTGTTGCAATTTGAAATAGCCGGAAGCATCTGTTGAAACTTCCTTATTGACCTTATTCTTCCCGGTGGAAGCGGAAACAATAACACCGGCTACAGGTTTTTTGGTTGAAGCATCTACAACATATCCGTGCACCACACCTTCGCTTTTCCCAGAATTCCCTTCACTGGCCATGGCGGAGCTGGAAAGCGTCCAACTACCCAAAAGAAACAGCAGGCAACCCAGTTTTCTCATGATGCAATTATTAATGGTGACCAAGCGGGGATTCCAGGGCTTCCTGAAACTCCTGCCATAAATTTCGTACAATTTTCCCAGCTGGAAGAATATCTTTTATCAGGGAACTTACCTGGCCAATTTCGAGCTCCCCCTCATCCATATCCCCCTCAAACATCCCTTTCTTTGCCCTGGCCCTTCCCAATAACTGTTTCAATTCTTCCTCAGAAGCCCCTCTTTGCTCAGCTTCAAACACTTCATGATAGAATTTGTTCTTCAGGAGCCGCACCGGAACCAGTTTTTTCATGCTTAGCTGGGTATCCCCCTCGTTGGAATGGATCACAGCATCCTTGAATGCCTGGTGGCTGGAAGCCTCCTCACTGGCCACAAAACGGGTACCCACCTGTACCCCTTCTGCCCCCAGCACCATGGCCGCCAGCATTTGCCTGCCGGTGGCGATCCCCCCGGCAGCAATAACGGGAATCTCCACTGCCTGTGCAACAGCAGGTACCAATACCAGGGTGGTCGTTTCTTCCCTGCCGTTATGGCCACCTGCTTCGAAGCCTTCGGCCACCACTGCATCACAACCTGCCTCCTGGGCCTTGAGCGCGAACTTGCTGCTACTCACCACATGAACAACCTTTATACCATTGGCCTTCAATACCGGGGTCCAGGTTTTGGGGTTTCCTGCAGAAGAGAAAACCACTTTCACCCCTTCCTCCACAATGATCCTGACCAATTCTTCCATATTGGGATACAAGAGCGGAATATTTACCCCGAATGGACGTTCTGTTGCTGCCTTGCATTTCTGTATATGTTCTTTCAACACATGGGGATACATGCTGCCTGCACCAAGGATCCCCAGGCCACCGGCATTACTAACGGCACTGGCTAAACGCCATCCGCTGGCCCAGATCATACCGGCCTGGATAATAGGGTAATCGATCTCAAATAACCTGGTAATTCGATTGGAAAAAACTGGAGGCATTTGGCAAATTTTATATGGGCGTCGTTATATGAAAACCGCTACCGGTCAAAACCTGCATCGCCGGCAGATTTTACAACAGCCGGCACGCTCACCTTCCTACCCCTTAATGACCATGGAAACCACGCGGGATTAACGTTTCCCAAGGTCAATTTCTGTATTGTCACCTATATTAAGACTACGGCTTTCCCCGCGGACTTCGGTATCACTTCCTATCAATGAATGGGTAAGAACTATATCCTTAAGGTCTGAAAAAGCGCCAATGATGGAGTCCTTGATGATCGAATCATTGATGGTAACACATTCCCCGATAGCCACATTGGGTCCAATAATGGAATTGGAAATATCGCAACCTGCTGCAATGCTGACCGGGGGAATAATGATCGTGTTCGCGAACTGGTGTTCGGCCGAAATATTCTGGCCTATCTTTCTCAGCAATGTGGCATTGCTTTCCAATAAGGTTTCCTTCTTGCCGCAATCGAACCAGTTCTGGACCTTGAAGGCATTGATCTTCACCCCTTTTGTCAACATACACTCCAAGGCATCGGTGAGGTTATACTCCCCATAACTGGTAACACCGTGGCGGATATTCTCTTCCAGGCATTCAAAAAGGACACCCGACTCGCGGATCTTGTAGATACCCACCAGCGCCATGTTCGACTTGGGTATCTGTGGTTTTTCCACTACCCTTGAAATAGAACCATCCTCGCTGATCTCCGCCACCCCAAAATCGCGCGGGTCATCCACCCGTTTTACCCCAAGCAGGGAACGGTCACTGTTCACCACCATTTGGGCATCATACTCGCAGATACTATCCCCCAGTACTACGATCATTTCATCCGACTGGACAATTTCACGGGTCAACAGGATGGCATGCCCTGTACCCAGCCTTTCATTTTGCTGGATAAAATGGGTTTGAAGGTGGGGATATTTTTCTTTCACAAAATCCTGGATCTTATCGCCCAGGTAACCAACAATAAAAATAAAGTCCCTCACCCCGGCCTCCACCAGCTGGTCCACAATGATGCTCAGGATGGTTTTACCGGCCAGTGGGATCAATGCCTTTGGCTGGGTATATGTATGGGGGCGTAGTTTGGTACCTGCACCTGCTACGGGAATGATCGCTTTCATCTGAAATTTTTTCAGTGGCCAGGGTTTGGTTGTAGGCCTTAACAAGGCGTGAAAATAACGAAAAATTACCCAGCCTTCAGTTTATGATGAATCCTAATCCAAATACTGATGAAAATCAGCCATGGAATTGACGGGGATAATTCTTTGTGGGCAAGAAGCTGGCGAACTTTAGACTTCTAAAAAAGGAGGTCTATATGGCAAACCTGACAACAACCAGCAAGTTCCCGTTGGGCAAGACATGGTCCGACTGGCTGGATATGGATCGTATTTTCAACGACAATTTCTTTTCAGAGTTCAACAAAAAAATGCCGGCGATCAATATCGCTGAAACACCCGTCAATTACCAGATTGAACTGGTGGCACCAGGGTTTAAAAAAACCGATTTCAAGGTAAAGGTGGAGGATGATATGCTGCACATCAGCGCTGAATCATCCTCAGAAACCACCAGGGAAGAAAAGAACTATACGCGAAAGGAATACCTGAGGAATAGCTTCAGCCGCTCCTTTACCCTACCCGAGAATGCACAGGATGATGGCATCCAGGCCCAATATGAAGATGGGATCCTGAAACTAATGGTGCCCAAGAAAGCCGTGGCAGCAGAAAAAAAGACAAAATCCATTGATGTTGGATAAATCATAGCAAAAGGGCGTCCTGAAGCTGAACAGCAGGATGCCCTTAGTTTATAGTGGCCATCCCGCGAGTTTGCCGTATTTTTGCGGCAAATTTTTTGACTCATGCAACACGATGCCCTGGTTTTCGACCTCATCCGCAAGGAATTGGATCGCCAACGTCACGGAATTGAATTGATCGCTTCCGAAAACTTCACCTCACTGCAGGTAATGCAGGCAATGGGAAGTGTATTGACCAATAAATACGCTGAAGGTTACCCCGGACGCAGGTATTATGGCGGTTGTGAGATCGTTGACCAGACCGAGCAACTGGCAATCGACCGCATCAAGCAGGCATTTGACTGTGAGTATGCGAACGTACAGCCCCATAGTGGTGCCCAGGCCAATGCTGCAGTAATGCTGGCCATTCTCCAACCCGGGGACAAGATCCTGGGCCTAGACCTGAGCATGGGCGGACACCTGACCCATGGTTCAGCGGTAAACTTCTCAGGAAAACTTTACCAACCCTTCTTCTACGGTGTGGAAAAAGAGACTGGCCTGGTGGATTATGCCATGCTGGAAAAAGTTGCCCGCGAGGAAAAACCCAAACTGATCATCTGTGGCGCTTCTGCCTACAGCCGTGACTGGGATTATGCCCGCATCCGTAAGGTGGCAGACGAGGTTGGCGCTTTTGTGCTTTGTGATATGGCGCATCCTGCAGGCCTGATCGCTAAGGGATTGCTTAGCTCTCCCTTCGAACATTGTCATTTTGTTACTTCTACTACCCATAAAACATTGCGGGGTCCTCGCGGCGGTATCATCCTCATGAAAAAGGACTTCGAGAACCCCTTCGGCCTGAAAGATGTAAAAGGCAATATCCGCATGATGAGCAACCTGCTGGATATGGCTGTTTTCCCCGGCACCCAGGGCGGTCCGCTGGAGCATGTGATCGCTGCCAAAGCTGTAGCCTTTGGGGAATTGCTGAGTGATGAATTCACAACCTATGCCCAGCAGATCGTGAAGAACGCCCAGGCTATGTCGACAGCTTTGGTTGACAGGGGTTACAAGATCATCAGTGATGGAACCGACAACCACCTGATGCTGATCGACCTTCGCAACAAGAATATCAGTGGTAAAAAGGCCGAACAGGTATTGGGCAAGGCGGATATTACCCTGAACAAGAATATGGTACCATTTGATGACAAGAGTGCATTCGTGACCTCGGGTATCAGGGTTGGTGTGCCGGCCATTACCAGCCGTGGCATGAAAGAAGAACATATGGAGTTTGTGATCAACGCCATTGACAAGGTATTGATGAATGCAGATGACGAAGCCATCATTGCAGCCGTAAGGAAATCAGTTAATGAATTCATGGGACAGTTCCCATTGTATCCTGAGTTAGGATAATAGTTCCGAAAGATCTTCCAGGAATGCCATCGGGTTAGCCGATGGCATTTTTTATGTACCTGCTAAGCAGCAGTCCTCACATCGATCAACTAAATGGCCGAAATACCATCATTTCCGGCCAGTATCAATTCTATTTTGTATCTTAAAGAAGAATTGTTTCCTGTCCAATATTCTCCTTCCCTACCCCTTCATTCCGGTCACACTCATTGAAAGCTACATAAGGCCTGAGCACATTAGTCATCACCCCATTTTCAAACAGACCTATATGAAAAAATCATGCATGCCAGCCTTCATTCTTATGCTTTTATTGGCGGCCAACCTGGCCCCTGCACAAGGCATCCTGAACAAAGTAAAGAACAAGGTAAACCAGGCCATTAACAAACCATCCGGGAGCACAGACAACAAATCCTCTTCCGGTAATAACCAGGGCAACAGCAGCCCAAATTCCCCGGAAAGCAACCAGGATAAATTACCCGGAGGCAATGCGTTAACTGAAAAATCTTTGGGACAATTACAAGCGGGAGAATACATCATAAGCGATGAATCACAATTGATCATTGGCAGCAATGGCGTTAATGATTACCTGATCGTTACCAGGACCAAGGAAGGCTTTTTCATCCTTAGTTCCTCCGGCAGGCAGGGTCCATTCAAGAGCCTTAGCAAAGAACAATTGGGATCAAAAAAATCTACAGGCATGGCACTGTCAGAATATAGGGAGGGGACAACCACTAACCTGAAGGACATGATGGCCTATACCCCAGACTACAAAATGGTACTGAAGTACAATGGAAAAGTATTGACCACACTTGACCAGGGCGTTACGCCTATGGCAGCAGCCTATGACCCCAACAGGGATTTCCTTACCTATATCACCATGGGACAAAAAGGAGACCGCAATAACCTCATAACGGTACACCAACCTAAAACCAAAAAGAACATTGAACTTCCGAATGCGATGATGGCCGAAGTTTTGCAGAACCGCTCATCGGGAAGGTTCCTTTACAAGATCAATTCCTTTGACCTGAAGACTGAGTACTGCAATGAAGACGGTGAAAATACAGGACCTTATTCACAGAATTCCAGGGTGTTTGAACTGGCCAATGGAAAAGACTATGTGGTGGCAGACCGGGGTGATAACGACAACACAACGAAGATCTACAAAGCCGGGAAAGTGATCCATGAACTAGACCTGGAGGACAGAACCCAGCTGGTGTTAAATGCGGATGGCAGCCAGTACTGCACTGTTTCATACCGTGGTCTCCAATTTTCTGATGGCAGCCAGGTAAGAACAGGCATCCTTCCAACGGTTGAAAGAACGGCCAACGGTAACAAACTTCATTTCCTGCGTATCAATGAAAACAAAGAGATCATACAGTGTACCATGCCCTGGTAGGCTAGGGTACCTGCTTTTTTCCTGGCTGTTGTTATTAGGAACGGCCAGCATAATGGCACAGGGTAGATTTGCTTCCTTGTTGGGTAGGGATTATCCCAAAGCTGAAAAATTCCTGCAAGAAAACGATAGCCAATTCAGGAAGCTGGCATCATTCGGGATCGTCCCCGAGGAAGCCATGGCTATTGTCTTCCCCGAGTTGATCCGGTACAGTGATATCAGCAATAGCCTTGAGGTGCTAGCCCTGCAGGTAATGTATGTTCAGTTCGGAACCCAGTATTCAGATTTCTCTGTTGGCCCCCTGCAAATGAAACCGTCCTTTGCTGAAAGGCTGGAGTCAGAACCTGGCCTCACATCCCACTGGGTTGGCCAGGGGGTGGGACCCGATCAGGACAGGGACAAGTTCAATTCAAGTTCGGGAAGGGAAAGAAGGCTGGAGAGGCTGACAAGGCTAGACGGACAATTGACCTACCTGACAGTGTTCTTCAAGTGGATGGACCAACGGTATCGAAGCCAGACCTGGGCCTCCAGGGAAGAGAAAATCAGGTTTTATGCAACAGCCTATAATAGTGGTTACTGGCTGGCGGAAGACAGGATCAGGAAACTAATGAGGCAATCCTATTTCAAAACCAGTTCAATGAGCAACACAGCCTACAATTATGGGGATATTGCCATTGACTACTACCGCCGGCTAATATACCAGCGGCAACAAAACGACAAGAAGTCGTTCGGGAGTATTAAATAAGCGCCTCAGTGAACCGATACAATATCCGCAAACTCCCCTTATATCGCACCAATATGACCTATATTTACAGCAAATAGTAACGCTTATGATTCAACGAATTCAGACGGTTTGGCTGGCCCTCGCTGCTATTTGTGGCTTCACCATGGCCAAGGTTCCCCTCTTCCATGCAACACTATCAGACGGCAGTTCGCGCAATTTCCTGGCAACGGAAAACTTGCTGGCATTTGCATTGATCGTGGGCATTGCCTGCATGTCGATCATTGCTATTTTTCTATACAAGAACAGGCCTACCCAATATAAGCTCGCCATTTCCGGCGCCCTCTTATCCATTGTCGTGATAGGCTTACAGGTATATTATATTGAAGCTTTCAAGAAAAGTACCCCCATCACCCAGGGCACCTACCAATGGGGCGGTTTATTGCCAATAGCGATGATGATACTGCTCTTTATGGCATCCGGTAGTATAAGGAAGGATGAAAAACTGGTGAAAAGCCTCGACAGGCTTCGCTAATGAAATAATATAACATAAATAAAAAAGGGAATGGAGATCATCCATTCCCTTTTTTATTGCTTTCGCTAAAGGAATTTCCCGGTCCGGCTTTCCTTAACCTTCTTCAATCCCGAAGGCACTCCCGCATAGACCAGGTTACCGCCACCGTCACCCGCTTCAGGCCCAAGGTCAATTACCCAATCCGCACATTTGATCACATCCGTGTTATGTTCGATCACCAATATGGAATGCCCCTGGTCGATCAGGGCATTGAAAGAAGCCAGTAATTTCCTTATATCATGAAAGTGCAGACCAGTCGTCGGTTCATCGAAGATGAACAGGATATGCCCCTGTGACTTACCCTTACCAAGGAAGGATGCCAGCTTCACCCTTTGTGCTTCGCCACCGGAAAGGGTATCAGAGGATTGGCCCAATTTTACATAGCCTAAACCAACATCACTAAGAGGCTTGATCTTATTGACCACATCCTTTTCTTCGGCGAAGAACTCAAGCGCTTCATCAACACTCATTTCAAGTACATCATAAATCGACCTGCCGTTGTAGTTCACTTCCAATACTTCTTCCTTAAACTTCTTACCACCACAAACTTCGCAGGTAAGGTGAACATCGGCCAGGAACTGCATCTCCACGATCTGTTCGCCTTCGCCCTTACAGGCATCGCAACGTCCACCATCCACATTGAAAGAGAAATGCTTGGGCTGGAATCCACGCATCTTGCTCAATGGCTGCCGGGCAAAAAGGTCGCGGATCTCATCATAAGCCTTGATATAGGTCACCGGGTTACTCCTGGATGACTTCCCGATCGGGTTCTGGTCCACCAGTTCTATCTGGCTGACAAAGTCAATATCCCCTTCAACGGACCGATGCAAGCCCACCTTATCAGCCAATTCCCCTTTTATCTTTTGCAAAGCCGGGTAAAGGATCTGCTTGACCAAAGTGGTCTTGCCACTTCCACTCACACCACTCACAACGGTCAATACCCCAAGCGGGAATTCCACATCAATATCCTTCAGGTTATGCTGCCTGGCACCTTTTACGATCACTGAACGGCGCCAGTTCCTGATACGGGATGGCGGCTCAATAGCGAGCTTGCCAGAAAGGTATTTACCGGTCAGGCTTTTATCATTTGCCACGATCTCCCCGTAATTACCGGCTGCCACCACTTCCCCACCCAAATGACTGGCAAGGGGTCCCATGTCAATGATATGGTCGGCCTCCCTCATCATCATTTCATCGTGTTCCACCACCACAACGGTATTGCCCAGGTCCCTAAGGGATTTTAGCACACCGATCAATCGCTCAGTATCGCGGGAATGGAGTCCAATAGATGGCTCATCCAATATATAGAGGGAATTGGTAAGATTGCTTCCAAGGCTTCGTGTTAGCTGGATGCGCTGGCTTTCACCACCACTCAGGCTATTGGCCAACCTGGATAGGGTAAGGTACCCGAGTCCTACATCCAGTAGTGTCTTTATCCTGGTCTCGATCTCGATCAGTATCCGTTTGGCAACATTGCGGTCATATTCGGTCAATGCTAACTCGTCAAACCATCGCATCAGGTCCTTTACCGGCATTTCACACAATTCCCCGATATGCTTATTGCCCACTTTCACATAAAGGGCCTCCTTCCGAAGTCTGTAGCCATTACAGTCGGGACAGGTTGTACGTCCCCGGTAACGCGACAGCAACACCCGGTATTGGACCTTGTAAAGGTTCTGTTCAACCTCCTTAAAGAAATCGTCGATCCCATAGGCGGAGCCGGAACCCTTCCATAGCATCCTGTATTGGTCCGTGGTCAGGTCTGCGATGGGCTTATGAATGGGGAACCCATTTGAACGGGAAGCCTTGATGAATTGTTCTTTCCACCATCCCAACTTCTCGCCCTTCCATGGTGCAACCGCCCCTTCGTATACACTTAAACGTTTGTCAGGAATCACCAGGTCCTCGTCAATTCCCAAAACCTGGGAAAAACCTTCACAGGTAGGGCAGGCGCCGAAAGGGTTATTGAAGGAAAAAAGGTTGGGTACCGGCACTTCAAAGCTTATCCCATCCAATTCAAAGCGATTGGAAAAGGATAGCTGGATCTTATCATTTACCTGCAGGAGCATTTCCCCCTCCCCTTCATAAAAGGCCGTACCTACGGAATCGGCGATCCGGTGCAGGTCATCCTCATCAAAATCCTTCACCACCAGTCGGTCGATCAACAGGTAAAAAGGTGACTTTGCCTTTTCGACCAGGTGCCAGTTCTGGGCATCCAACAGGTCTTCGATCCGGAAAATCTCATTATTATTATATAGCCTGCTGAAACCTTTTTGGAGCAGGATATTCAGCTCCTCTTCCACTTTCCTGTTGCTGTGCTGGCGGAAGGGTACGATGACCAGCACCTTGTCTCCCTGCTTCAATTCCTTGATGGCACTGACTACATCACTCACATCGTCTTTCTTCACCACCCTTCCCGATACCGGGGAAATGGTTTGGCCGATCCTTGCAAAGAGCAACCTCAGGTAGTCGTAGATCTCTGTCATACTACCTACCGTAGACCTGGGGGTTCGCGTGATCACTTTTTGTTCAATGGCAATAGCCGGGCAAAGGCCTTTGATATAATCCACATCAGGCTTGTTCATCCGCATCAGGAACTGACGGGCATAAGCACTCAGGCTTTCCGCATAGCGGCGCTGGCCTTCTGCAAAAAGCGTATCGATAGTGAGGGAAGACTTGCCAGATCCAGACACCCCGGTAACCACCACCAGCTTGCTGCGGGGTATGGACACACTAACATTCTTGAGATTGTGGACCCTTGCACCTTTAATATATATACCATCCCTGGGGAGGCCATCCGCTGGCTCCGGGTCTTTCTTTTGGGTCTTATTCGCACGAACTGCCATAGTAATAATGATGGGGCAAAAGTATTGGATAATTCAACAGGCAGTGATAACAACAGGGAGCTATAAAAAGTTAAAGGACGATATATACAAGGAATATGAATTGCTTATTGTGCTGTGGCCCAGTTTTATTTTATTATGATTTTCGAAAAAAAATTTTCCTAAAATCTTTTTTATTTCAAAAAATTATTATTTTAGAGTACCAATCATCCAAAAATTGAAAAACCAAAAACTCACGCCTATCGTATAGATACTCTACTCCAACTGTTTATTCCCTAATTACTGTAACCAATATCCTTTAACTTCAAAAACCGTAGAAGTTTATGAAATCACATTGCACTAAAACTGACAATGAACTGATCCATCTGTTCGTAGATGGCGACATGAACGCATTGGAAACCCTTATCCTGCGTCACAAAGACAAGCTTTACACATCCATTCTCTTCATGGTAAAGGACAAATACCTTGCCGAAGATATCTTCCAGGATGTACTGATCAAGATCATCGACACTTTACGTGGCGGACGCTACACTGAAGAAGGCAAATTCCTGCCCTGGGCCATGCGTATTGCACACAACCTCTGTGTTGACCATTTCCGTAAGGTTAAGCGCGCACCATCTATCAAGACCAGCGATGACCGCGACATCTTCGAAGTGTTGAACTTCACAGAAGCCGGCGCTGACGAAAAGATCATGAAGCGCCAGAGCCATGACAGGGTTCGCCAGATGCTGGACCTCTTACCGGAAGACCAGCGTGAGGTGATCATCCTTCGCCACTATGCCGAACTGAGCTTCAAGGAGATCGCTGCCCTTACCAATTGCAGCATCAACACAGCTTTGGGTCGCATGCGTTATGGATTGATCAACCTGCGCAAAATGATGACTGAAAAGAATATTGCGCTATAAGCTTTTAAAGAAATTTTAAGGCAGGTTGACACCGATGTATCCTTCTGTCTTTTAATTTTGGAAAGTAAATCAGACCTAAGCTCTTGTCATTCTGTACCTCCCTCTGACAACTAATTGATTCGCTTGCCCGTTAGAAGGCTGTTGCAGAATGACGCCTAATTATAAAAAAACCTCCCGATGGGAGGTTTTTTATTTTTACCTAAGGGAACTATTGTTGTTACATTTTTCATTTACGCATAGCATCTATCCCACACTTCAGCCACTCCAGGTATTCTTTTTCATCAGGAGTATAGCCCACAGGCTTGTTCAGCAATTTTTCCTCTGGTGAAAGAATAACGTAAAGTGGTTGTGAAGCATTCTTAAAGTTCTCTGTTTCCATGGTCGCAAACTTATCACCAACGGTAACGATCTTCTTCTTCACCCCCTCTGCAGTTGTATAGAGGAACTGTTCATCGTCTGGAAGCAGTTTGCGATCATCCACATACAGGGATACCAGGATAAACTCCTTCTCGATCAATTCCTTCACTTCTGGTTGGGTCCAAACATTCTCCTCCATTTTCCGGCAGTTCACGCATGCCCAACCGGTAAAGTCGATCAAGAGTGGCTTATTGCTTGCCTTGGCCATTGCCAGTGCCTTCTCATAATCATTAACCACATTGGCTTCAACCCCTTTCCCACCGGAAGCTTTTTCGCCGTATATGCTATAGGTCAGGGGTGGTGGGAACCCACTGATCAGTGCCCTGTTGGCATAGGATGTATTGGTAAGGCCAGGCAGCAGATAGATCGTAAACAATCCTGCGATCACCCCAATGGCGATCCTCAGCTTGCTTAACTTCTTCACCGGCCCTTCATGCTTGAACCTGAGGACTCCAAACAGGTATAGTGTAAGGGCAATACCGATGATGATCCAGATGGCAAAGAATACCTCACGCTTCAACAGTCCCCAGTGTTTTACCAGGTCGGCGTTGGAAAGGAACTTGATGGCAAGGGCCAGTTCAAGGAAGCCCAGTACGATCTTGACCGTGGTAAGCCAACCACCGGATTTGGGAATGGCATTGAGCCAATTGGGGAACAAGGCAAAAAGCGCAAAGGGGAGGGCTAGTGCCAAACCGAAGCCCGCCATACCTATTGTCAGCTGCCAGGCACCACCATTGGTGGAAAGTGATCCTGCCAGCAAAGAACCCAGGATCGGGCCTGTACAGGAGAAGGATACCAGGGCCAGTGTAAGGGCCATGAAGAATATCCCCAGCTTTCCCCCTACCCCAGCCTTTGAGTCAACTGAATTGGACAGGCTACTGGGAAGGGTGATCTCGTACAAGCCAAAGAATGACAAGGCAAAAGCAATAAATATAACAAAGAATACCAGGTTAAGCCAAACGTTGGTGGAAATATTATTGAGTATCTCCGGGTTCAGGCTGTCCATCAGGTGGAACGGTATCGACAAAAGCACATAGATCAGGAGAATGAAAAATCCATAGGTTAATGCGTTGGTGATTCCCTTTTTCCTGTCCTGGGTCTTCTTGGTAAAGAAAGAAACCGTCAGCGGGATCATGGGGAATACACAGGGGGTGAATAAGGCAATAAGTCCACCCAGGAAACCAAGTATAAAAATGCTTAGCAAGCCCTTCTCCTTGCTTTCTTCTATACCCGTACCGCCGCAATCGTTGACCGGAGAGTCAAGCTTTATGGCTTCCCGCTTGAGGCTGGCACCTGAACGTTCCTGCAAACCTGCTGCTTTGGCTATCACCTCTCCTGCGGTATTGATCTCTACTTTGAATGGGCTTGCCTCAGGTCCGACTATCTCCTCCCCCTTCATGGCCATATACATCAGGTTACCCTTGATAGCGCTACCGGACTGGGCATTATCCACCAGGATATCCAGTTCAACCCCGCCCTCAAAGTATTTGATCAGGGCATTATCAAACAAAGGCTCCGGCTGTGAAAGCAGTTTACCATTCTCTTTAATAGCGGCAATGGTACCCGTTGAGCCGGAATCAAGGGCTACCCTCGTATTAGGTTCATCATCTTTCATGGTAGTGGAAAAAAGCTTCCAACCCTGGGCGATCTGCCCTTTTAAAATCACATGGACCTTTCCTTCCTTCTTCACCGCTTCATAGGTCCAGTTAACCACTGTGCTGCTATCCTGAGCCCACGCGCCAACCACTGTAGCCAATAAGACTACAAGCAAGAATATTTTCTTGATCATTAGATTATTCTTCAGGTTCAAAAAAGAAACGAGTCCCTGGAAGAACTCGTTGTACTATTATTACTCGGCTTCGCCGATCATCCGCCAATTGCAATTTTGAAATCCACAGTTGAGGGAGGCAGGCATTCTTTTTCATTACATACCATGAATTCTACCTTGCCCGCCAGGTTGGTCTTGGCCTTACCTTTTACTTTCACCACCTGTACGAATTCAACAGATTTTTCATAATACCTAACCTCAGAGCCAAACGCTTCCTCGAAAACCTTTTTCATCTTGCCTACTTCCTTCACCTTTCCGTCCACAGTAAGCAAAGGGTTCTTGACAAAATTGAAGGAGGTAGAAACAGGGCCTTCACCGCCATTCTGCGCATATATATGCCAGTTTCCGTTGATATTGGCGGTCATGTGGACCTCATATGTATTCTCGGCAATTTTCTTCGCCTGGAAACTCCACTTCACCTGTTTGTCACTCTGGGCAAGCAGGATGGTAGCGGAAAAAAGGGCAAGGATCAGGGTGTAAAACCTTTTCATGAAGGACATTTTTTATCGTAAGAATGATGATGCAAATCTCCGGCAAATAGTCCTAATTAAATTCTAAAATTGGGGTAATCAGGTATTATTTCATCAGCAGGGTTTCCATGATGATGCGACCATCTATATTGCCCAGTGCACTGGTACAGGCACGTTCAGGGTGGGGCATCATGCCGAATACATTTCCTGCCGCATTCCGGATACCGGCGATATTCCTGGATGCACCATTGGGATTGGCATCAGGGGTAATATTCCCGTTGGCATCGCAATACCTATAGATCACCTGGCCATTTGCCTCAAGACCATCCAGGGTCTTTTCATCAGCAAAATACCTGCCCTCTCCATGGGCGATAGGGATCTGGAGGGCCTTTTCAGAGCCGAGGCCTTTCAGGTAAACATTCTTACAAATAAATTGCTGGTTGGCATTCCTGAGCAATACACCAGGTAGCAAATGGGATTCGCAAAGGATCTGGAATCCATTGCACACACCCAATACCTTACCGCCATTCTGGGCAAATTCGATCACACTTTGCATCATCGGGCTGAAGCGCGCAATGGCACCGCAGCGGAGGTAGTCACCGTAGGAAAATCCACCAGGCAGCACAATACAGTCCTCAGTGGAAAACATGCTCAGGTCTTTGTCCTTATGCCATAACATAATCACTTCCTGACCAAGATCGTTCTGCAGGGCGTCCTGCATATCCCTGTCGCAATTGGATCCCGGGAAAACTACCACACCGAATTTCATATTGGGTATTTATTGAAGAAAGCGCAAAGGTAGCCGTTCTGTCGGAAATCTACTCAGGTAAACTGCGGGAAATAATTGACCACCACCACAAATGCGAATACTACCCAATGGAGCACGAGCGCCCAGAGGCTGTTTCCCCCATAGTAATAGGTAGCCGCATGGAAGGCAGCAATAGGTATGGTACTCAAAAGCCAGTTCTGGTAGCTGTCGCCCGGGTTGAGCAGGATAATGATCAAGCCTACCAGCACCACTACCAGCAGGAGACTCCAGCATTTCCTCACCTGGATAAGCATTTTGTTAAGGTTATCCTGCACAAAGTAGCCACCGGCCAGGAAGGGGGCCACCATTAGCAGGATCCCCCCGGTAATCCATAAGGACCCGGGCAATTTTGGCCAATTGAAACTTACCGCCGGCAGGATCCCCGAGGTATTCCAGTTATCGGTCAAAAACAGGATGACCAGCAGGAAATAATAAGGGGCCAGAAACCCGATGATAGCAACGATCCACTCTCCCACCCTCAAAGGCCTGGTTACGATCATGGCCAGTACCACCATGATGATGTAGGCGAGTGAGGGACCGTAAACCAGGGGTAAGACCCCAATGAGCAGGCAGGTATTGAAGATGACGGCCATTGGTTTATTACTATTGTACCAACGTACCATCCCATACCATATCCACACTAATAAAAAATTGACAATCAATGTAGAAGAGAACTGGTTCCATTCCGGTAGCAAGGAAGTGACCAGCAGGTAGGACATCCCGACCAGGTACCCTGGCTTAGGGAAGAGCTTGACTGAATTGGTCATCCGGTTGAAAAGGCTGGCCTGTAAATAGAAGACCAGGAATGCCAGCAGGGGGTAAAGGAAGCCCGATTTTCCCCCGACGTTCTCCAGGAAATCCAGTAGCACTTTGTATAAATAGTTATCATCTTCCTGCCGAAGGGGAACCTTGGCATGAAGAAAGAGGGGGAACTTTAAGATAAGCGCATAAATGAGCAGAACGAGCGCATTGCCCGGATTCTTCTGCCGGAAAATTCCTATCACATGGCTGGTTTTTAGAAATCGATCTTCGCAAAGCACAGGAAATTCCTGTACAAACAAGGTACTATCATCTGCCGCGCTGCTACCTGCTTGCCAAATCTTGGCATAAACTCATAGCCCTTATCAAGGTTCTTGAACGTAGGGTAACGGGTAACCTTTCCTGAGGCATCCATACTTTGGTCGGTCAGGACGAAAGTCCTTCGCTCGAAGATATTAAAAAGAAAATGTACTTCTCCCCCTGTATTCATGGTACCGTAAGAAATCAGGTTATCCGACTCGTCATCATATTGGCTTTTGGAGATAACATTTGACCAGGTCAGGTTGGCATCCTTATCAAATGACAAAACCAGAACATTATCCGCAAAATAGCGGCTTACTGTATTGTTGTACCCATAACGATTCCAGGGCATCATCCAGGGGCTGTACACTGGCGACCAATAAGAATACGACATGGGCGACATCCAGGGGCTGCCATAGTTCCAGTAATCCCAACGATTGAAGTTATTGTAACGGGAGGAGGTGTACAAAGCCTCACTGATCACCACAAAACCGCCATCCCTTCGGGTGTAGATCCCTTTCATGAAGAAATCATTGAGTGCTGTTTTCTTGTTGCCATCGTCCCCCTTTGCCAATATCCTCAACTCATCCGTAAACACGAGGGCTGTATCAACCAGCTTTTCATTCTTCTGCTTATCCCAATCCACGATATAGATACCCTCAATATTTCCCCTTTTCTGTTTGGCATAGAAAGAAGTGAGGATCACCCGCTTATTGGTATTATCCACCTTCAGTAAAAGATTATCCAGCACCTGCTTACCCATTTGCAGCTTGCGGATGCTGAATCCGAGCGAGTCAGGGTATTTGATCATCATGTCCACTTTGGCGATGTATTCACTATTGGAGCCAGTCCTGGCATATTTCGCAACTACCAGGTCCCCATCATTGGATAGCTGGAAGTCGGTGAAGAATTCGTTCTTTTCCTCCATCTGGACCTCACTCCGGCTGCGCGACAAGAGGTTCAGCTGGTTGTTCAACAGGTAGGTGCTTATGATGAACAGCCTGGGATTGGCACTATTCACCTTGAACAGCATAATCTTTTGTTTGTCATCGCTGTGAACCACCGTGTACATCTTATTGGTCGAAGCGTAATTGATCTCTGTGGTATCCAGGGTAACCGGACCACCGATCACCTTCGCATCCCCATTGATGGCTACGGCATCGCAATAAACCACCCTTCGCTTCTGGTACTGGTAAAAAACAAGAACCCGGTCAGGATAGGTGATGTAATCCACATTCGTCACTTTCTCAGGCAGGAAATCCATGGGTACCCGCTTTTTGAGCAGCATATTTTCATCATAAATGCACAAGGCATTATCCGTCTTGTTATTCTTATAGATGAGGTAATTAGCACTGATCTTACCCACGATCTCGAAATTAGTTCGACGTGTATCATCCTTTTCCGGCTCGGAATAGGTTACACGCGGAGGGTTCTGTCCAAAAACCGCAGCGCTAAAAAGGAAAAAAAAGCCGACAACAATTCCGTACCAGATTTTCATGACGTACGCTTTATTTAAATATACTTATTCCACAAGGCAAATTCTGTACAATTTTACAAGAAACCCGCAAGTTTGTTGGGGAAACATATACCCTTTGTATCATATTTTTAACTATACCTTTGCATAGTATCGGGATAATGATGGGTTGGCCAGCCTGTCGAACCCGTTGGAGACTAACTTAATTATACCTTTTGTGGGCAAACATTTGAACAAAGCCACCTTCGCAGGGCTAATCGTTGCACTAGGCATTATTTACGGCGATATCGGTACCTCCCCGCTCTACGTAATGAACGCCATCATCAAAGACAAAGTAATTACCGAAAAACTCATCCTGGGTGGCTTGTCCTGTATCATATGGACACTCACGCTCCAAACAACGGTGAAGTACGTGATCCTGACCCTCCAGGCCGACAACCGGGGTGAAGGAGGGATTTTTTCCCTGTATGCCCTGGTGAGAAGGCAGCGGAAATGGCTCGTCATACCAGCCATGATCGGAGGCGCTGCCCTGCTTGCGGATGGCATGATCACTCCACCGATCACCGTTACCTCAGCCATTGAAGGTCTTCGCCAGATGCCCCGGCTCCACGAGATCCAGCAATCAACGGTGGTGTACATTGTACTAGCCATCATCTCACTTTTATTCTTCGTTCAGCAGTTTGGTACCGCTTCAATCGGAAAATTGTTTGGCCCGATCATGATGGTTTGGTTCACCATGCTTGCACTGCTGGGTATCATCCACCTGAGTGACGATCCGGGAATATTCAAGGCATTTAGCCCCCACTACGCAATTGACCTACTCACTACTTACCCCAAAGGGTTCTGGATATTGGGTGCCGTATTCCTTTGTACCACTGGTGCCGAGGCCCTGTATTCAGACCTGGGCCACTGCGGCAAGGAAAACATCCGCTACTCATGGATATTTGTAAAAAGCAGCCTTATCCTCAACTACCTTGGACAAGGTGCCTGGTTGCTGGCCAATTACGAAGGCAAACTTTTCGATACGGCCAACATGAACCCCTTCTATAGCCTGATGCCCCAATGGTTCGTTTTCTGGGGGATCACCATCGCTACCGTTGCAGCCATTATTGCCAGCCAGGCCCTGATCAGTGGTTCTTTTACCCTGATCAGCGAGGCTATGCGCCTCAACCTCTGGCCCCGACTGAAGATCAACTACCCTACCGAAGCAAAGGGACAATTGTATATCCCTGGCATCAACCTGATCCTCTTCCTGGGCTGTATGGGAGTGGTATTGTACTTCAAGAAATCCAGCAACATGGAAGCCGCCTATGGCCTGGCCATTACGCTGTGTATGATCGCCACTTCTATCCTTTTCTCCAATTACCTGGTATCCAAAAGGGTTAACCCCCTGTTGATCTACCTGTACCTTGCCGTTTATTTCTCCATAGAATTCAGCTTCCTTTTTGCCAACCTGGAAAAGTTTGAACACGGCGGCTATGTTACCCTGGTGATCGGCGGTGGCCTGTTTGCCATCATGTACGTTTGGTACCGTAGCAGGAAGATCAAGAACCGCTATGTTGAATTCGTCAGGTTGGAACACTATATCCCCATGATCCAGGAACTGAGTAACGACAAAACAGTTCCCAAACATGCCACCCATCTGGTGTACATGACCAGCGCCAATAACCCGAAAGAGATCGAGCATAAGATCATTTACTCCATACTGAACAAAAAGCCCAAGCGGGCCGACATCTATTGGTTCGTGCATGTGGACACCCTTGATGACCCCTATACCTGTGAGTATGTAGTTGACCATATCATCCCCAATGATATCATCAGGGTGGAGTTCAGGCTGGGATTCCGGATGGAACCCCGCATCAACCTGCTTTTCAGGAAAGTAGTGGAAGACCTGGTGAACAACAAGGAAGTGAATATCTACAGCCGCTATGAAAGCCTGGAAAGGAATAATGTCGTGGGTGACTTCCAGTTCATCGTAATGGAAAAATACCTCAGCCAGGATAATGAACTGCCATTATTCGAGCGCATCATCATGAAGACCTATTTCTGGCTGAAGGACATCAGTCTTTCAGAGGAAAGGGGCTTCGGGCTTGACCCCGCCAATGTTGTGGTAGAAAAATTCCCGTTAATTGTAGCACCGGTTACCCAGATCAAGTTAAAAAGGGTATTCCATGATGATGAAGAAGAAGTAATATAGGCATGCAACAAATCACTGCGGAACAACTCAGGCAGCAATTGCACGAGAACCAGGACCTTTTACTGGTTGATGTAAGGGAAGAGGAGGAACACGAAGCCTTCAATATCGGGGGCCTGTTGCTGCCGCTGGGTGAGCTCATGTCTTCCGCAGGATCCATCCCGAAAGACAAGCCGGTAGTGGTCTATTGCAAGAGGGGCATCAGGAGTGCCATAGCCATCCAACGCCTGCAGGAAAGGTTCGGTTATACCAACCTGTTGAACCTGCAGGGCGGTATGGAAGAATGGAAGAAAACACAGGGACATCCTTAGGCTAAAGGGCATAAAGTTTCTTATATTAGGCATAAGAATCGCATCACCTTGAACCAACTACTGCTGTATGTAATAGGCGACATAGCCGTCCTGAGTATCATCGCCTACTTTGCACAAGAGAAACTGATCTTCAAACCCGAGAAGCTGGATCAGGATTTCCAATTCAGGTATGATATCCCCTTCAAGGAACTTTTCTTTGATATTGAACCGGGGGTAAGGATCAATGGACTGCATTTTTACCGCGACGCACCGAATGGCCTTGTCCTTTACCTTCATGGCAATACCCGCAGCATCAAAGGCTGGGCAAAATATGCAAGGGATTTCTACCGCTACAACTATGATGTTGTATTGGTTGATTACAGGGGATTTGGAAAAAGTACGGGCAAGAGAAGTGAAAAGGAAATGCTGGCCGATATCCAGCATGTTTACGACAGTCTCACAGTTCAATACCCCGAACACCATATCATAGTTTATGGCAGGAGCATGGGTAGTGGTTTTGCAGCCAAGATCGCTTCCGACAATAAGCCCAGGTACCTGATCCTGGATGCTCCCTACTATAGCTTCCGCAAAGTTGTGGAACGTTTCCTGCCCATCCTGCCTGTCAGGTGGGTACTTCGGTTCCACCTCAGGACCGACAAATGGATCAGGCATGTGAACTGCCATACCTATATCATCCATGGCACCCGCGACTGGCTGATCCCCATCAAACACAGCGAGCGATTACAAAAGATCAATCCGGGGAAGATCACCCTTATCCGCATCCATGGTGGGGGCCATAATAATCTCCCTGATTTCGACGATTACCACAATTTCATCAGGGATATCCTGAAATATTGAGTAGCAACAACAATTCCGGACAAAGCAGAAATCCTCTACCTTGCGTTTCATTATGAGATGGTTCCGCTGGTTAAAATTGGCAATCTTGCTTTATGCCCTGATCGGGATAGCAGTTTATTACCTGCAGGATTATTTCCTGTTCCATCCCGAACCCCTGAACAGGTCATCCAAGCTCAATACCAACCAGCCCCATAAAGACATCAACATTCCATTTGATGCCAACTCTAACCTGAATATTGTCCAATTCACCACTGCGCAGCCAGGATCAAAAGGGGTGGTCCTTTATTTTCACGGCAACAGGAAAAATATTGAATGGTATGCCCGTTTTGCCCCAAATTTCACCCGAAGGGGCTACGAGGTTTGGATGATAGACTATCCCGGATTCGGGAAAAGTACCGGTGATTTCACCGAGGAAAGGCTTTACGCATATGCAGGGCAGTTATACAAACTGGCAAGAAACCGTTTCAACAAGAACAGCATCATCATCTACGGTAAAAGTATGGGCACGGGAATTGCCGCCCAACTGGGTTCGGTTAAGGATTGCCGTATGCTCATCCTGGAAACCCCTTATTATTCCCTTAAAGACCTTGTTGGGCATTTCCTTCCGATCTATCCCATCAGCAGGATGCTTCATTACAGTTTACCCACCAATGAATACCTGCCAAAGGTCATTGCCCCCATCATCATTTTCCAGGGCAACGACGACGGGGTCATTCCCTATTCGCAGGCATCCAGGCTGAAGCCATTGCTGAAGCAATCTGATGAATTCATCACCATTGATGGCGGAAGCCACAATGACCTGGATAAATATCCCCTTTACCAAAAAAAGCTGGATACCATCCTCACTCGCTGACCGGGATAATATTCCTTGGCTTATTCTTCCTGAGTTTGTCCGGCAGGCTGGCAAGGATCTCCTCCCTGATCGTCTGCAATAGTTTCTGTTTGACAAAGGTTTTGGTCGTAACCAGGCTCACTTCCCGCATCGGCGAAGGTGAACGGAAATGCCTGATCAGCTTCTGTTGGCTGGAAGTAAGGTCAAGGGTAGCCAGTTCCGGGAGAATAGTAATTCCCCTGTTCATCTCAACCATCCGTTTCAGGGTTTCAAGGCTTCCGGCTTCGTACTCAAATAGGAGCAGGTCTTTATGGGCTTTCTGCAGCTCACACAGGTTCAGCATCTGGGATCGAAAGCAATGCCCTTCTTCCAACAACCACAGGTCATGCACATCAATATCCTTGGCCAGCATATAGGTCTTTTTGTAGGCAGCATTCTTTTTAGAGACATAGGCTACCATCTCTTCATAAAACATGGGATACTCCCGGATAGAATTATGTTGCAATGGGGTAACGATCAACCCCATGTCCAGGTGCCCCTTATGCAAGGCTTCCACCAGACTGTCAGTGGTCATTTCCTTCACCTTTAACTGCACATCAGGGTATTTATCCAGGAAACTCTGCAGGAAAAGGGGAAGCAGGTAGGGCGCCAATGTCGGGATGATGCCCAATTTAAGCTCACCATGAATCAACCCCTGTTTTTCCTTCACTACATCTTCCAGCTGTTTCACTTCGTTGATGATCCTCCTCGCATGAACCAGTAACACCTCCCCGATTGCTGTAGGCACAACGGGTTGACGGCTGCGGTCAAATAACTTGATCCCCAGCTCTTCCTCCAGCTTCTGGATCTGCATACTCAGGGTAGGCTGTGTTACAAAGCAACTGGCGGCAGCAGTTGCAAAATGCCGGTGCTCATCCACAGCCAGGATATACTCTAACTGAACGATTGTCATCTGATAGTTTTTATCTATAACAATCCCAAAGCTAATCAATTACCAATATTGGGAATGGGCTAATGTGAAGGAGGCCGGACGCGCATAAAAACATAATGCCTTCCCTTACACGAACCGTAAGGGAAGGCATTCAGTATCTTGCTACACTAACGATAACCAATAAGTGAAAAATCCGGCTTTCGTTTTTAGGTCTAATGGTTAGGTATGATCAGCGATCCCGGCCTCTTTTTAACCCACTATTTTTATGATCTGCTGCGGGCTGCTTGACATCCTTTACCAATCCGGTGGCAGCAGTATAGAGCACTAACTCTTTAAGTTTTTCGATCTCCTTCCTCAAATGTGGATTAGCGATCAGGTACGCTTCCCAATAAGCCTGGTCCAGTTCATTTGTGCCGCTACAGAAATGGATAAAGGAGTCATCTGACAATAAGCGATCCAGTTCTCTTTCTCTCATAAGAAAAAAAATTTTAATGAAGTCTACTGCTAACTCGTCAGAGGGAAATCAGTTGGCGGTTGGTGGAACCAGATCATTAAACATGCTCAAAACCTAAATAAATATCCTTTGGTTTAACGAGAGAAAACCCTGATTTCTTTTACCAAAATAACCTTATTAAAATTAAATGTATTTACCTATTAAAAACAAATTGTTTTTAATCTTATATGTTACCATTTATTCAACAAAACATAAACGAAAAATCTAGCGTTCAGACAACCGAACAATATCCTTGCCAACTTTCAACTTATAGGGAAGGCCAACTTTCAGTGCATAGTTTTCCTGGCCATGACTTACCGGAAAATTAAAACAAACCGGATAATCATACTCCTGCACTATATCCTTAATGATCTCAATAGCGTTCTTTCCAAATGGTCGCTCAGTATCCTTACTATCTGTAAAACCACCGATCACCAATCCGGCGAGTCCATCCAAAACCCCGGACCTTTTTAACTGGTACATCATGCGATCGATATTGTATAAATATTCCCCAACGTCCTCCAGGAAAAGGATCTTACCCTTTGTCTTGTAAGCTGACCCGGTTCCAATCAAATGCGCTACCAGCGTGAGATTGCCGCCGACAAGACTTCCCTCGGCCGCACCCGGTTGGTTGAAATGATGGGGCAAGGCTGAATACTTTCCCTTCTTCCCCTCAAGCGCCTTGCGAAGGGAAAGCACATATTCCGTCTTGTCACCACCATCATTGAATGCCCCTGCCATGGGAGCGTGGAGCGAGGCTATCTTCAGGTTGCGGTTGAGGTGGGCATGTAACACGGTAATATCACTGAACCCAATGATCCATTTGGGTGATTTCCGGAAGCGTTTGAAATCGATTTGTTCAACAATCCTACCCAAACCATAGCCTCCCCTTCCACAAAGCACTGCCTGCACCTCAGGGGCATCGATCATCCGCTGGAGATCATCCAACCTTTCGGCATCCGTGCCGGAAAAATAATTGCCAGAACTGCTCATCATGGTCGCGCCAAGTTTCACCCTGTATCCCCATTCCTGCAGGACATCAGTGCATGTCTTCCATCTTTCCATCGGCATGAAGCCAGCAGGACAAACCAGGCCGATACAATCTCCTTTCTTTAGATAAGGTGGTACTACCATTTTTCAAATTTAATTAAGGTCAACAGGCGCTCCCTCTAAGCCCTTTGGCGAAGATGAAAAAAAATACGGAGCCGGGCGAAGGATTCATTGAAAACATCCGTCTAATAGGGTCGATAAGAATAAGTATGCGAATCATTGTAGTAGTATTGATCGGAATTATTTCATGCCTGGAACTACAGGCACAGCAAACCGTAAAGGGAGTGATCACGGGCAAACAGGATGGCAAGCCACTAGTCGGAGCAACCGTCAGGATCAGCAACAGCAGTTTTTCCCGCAATGTCGTTACCACAGCCAATGGCCAGTTCAGTTTTTCGGGAATCCCCAACGGCTCCTACAAAATAGGGGTATCATTTATTGGTTTTGAAGCCTGGGAAAAAGTGATCACCCTTCAGGGCAAGCCTATTGACCTGGGCACCATCACCTTGGACAAATCTTCGAAAAGCCTGGATGAGGTCGTGGTAAAAGCAACGACACCGCCAGCCCAGCAGAAAGGCGATACAGTCCAGTTCAATGCAAGCCAATTCAAGGTAAATGCGGACGCCAATGTTGAAGACCTGGTCAAGAAAATGCCGGGTGTCCAGGTAGAAAATGGCCAGGTTAAAGCTCAGGGGGAAAATGTCAGGAAGGTAACCATTGATGGCAGGGAATTCTTTGGGGATGATGCTACTGCAGCCCTGCGCAACCTGCCCGCGGATGTGGTGGACAAGATACAGGTATTTGACCGCTTAAGCGACCAGGCACAGTTGACTGGTGTTGATGACGGGCAAGGATACAAGGCCATTAATATTGTTACGAAAGAGGACCGCAGGAATGGACAGTTTGGAAGGGTATATGCAGGCTATGGAACCGATGACCGCTACCAGGCGGGGGGATCAGTCAACTTTTTCAATAAGGAACGGAGGATATCGATCGTTGGACTTTTTAACAACATCAACCAGCAGAACTTCACCGGTTCCGACATCCTAGGACTGACCGGCGGGGGCAGCGGAAGAGGCGGGGGCAGCGGAAGGGGTGGTCCCGGTGGCGGCAATAGCGACAATTTCCAGGTAGCTGGCCAAAGGGGCATCACCACCACTAACTCAGTAGGGGTCAACTTCAGCGACCTTTGGGGAAAGAATTTCAACGTATCAGGCAGCTACTTCTTCAACAACTCAAAAAACGACAATAATTCGGTTTCCAACCGGGAACAGTTCATCACACCTGACTCAAGCACGTTCTATCGTGAAGTGTCCTCTGCCCGGAATAATACCAGCAGCCATCGGATCAATATGCGGATGGAGTATAAGATAGATTCCAACAACACCCTGATCATTACCCCATCTTTCAACTTCCAGGAAAACAATAACAGGTCTGACCTTAGTGGTCTCCAGAGCCTCCAAAGCTCCAATCCGATCAGTGCTACCCAAAACCTTAGCAGGACCACTGGCAATGGTTACAACTTTAATAATACTGTCCTTTTCAGGCACGCCTTCCACAACAGGCGAAGGTCTATCGCCGTAGGGATCACAACAGGGCTGAACAACCGAAATTCAACGCAGGAGGTAACAGCCATTTCAACCTTCTACAAAACAATCCCCCCGGATGTGGACTCCCTCCTGCAACAGCAGATAGCTGAAACAAAAGGGTATTCCCTTTCCACCAATATCACGTACAATGAACCGATTGGTAAGAAAGGGACATTGCAGGTCAGCTATAACCCTTCCTATTCCAACAGCGATGCAGACCAGCGGACCTGGAAGTTTGATGAGTCGACCGGAAAATTCAGCCAACTGGACACCAGCTTATCCAATGTTTTCAGCAACCAGATTACTACACAAAGGGGAGGTATTACCTACCGCTACGGCGACAGGGATAAAATGCTAGCCATCGGCCTGGATGCACAGGAAGCCACACTGAAGAACAACCAGACCTACCCGCAGCAAGGTGTCCTGAATAAAAAATTCAGTAACGTATTACCCAATGCCATGTTCCGCTGGAAACTCAGCGACAAGAGCAATATCCGTTTGTTCTATCGCAGCAATACCAATAATCCGGGTGTGGGACAATTGCAAAATGTGATCAACAATACCAATCCATTGTTCCTGACAACCGGTAATCCGGAACTCGAACAGTCGGTGACCAACCGTTTTGGCGGCAGGTATAGTTATACCAATAGCCGTAAGGGCACCAGCTTCTTCGCTAACCTTTTCGCTAACCAGACAGATAACTTTATCACCAACGCAACGTATACAGCCTTCCAGGATTCAGTACTTACCCCTACAGTTACGCTTTTCAGGGGATCGCAATTATCAAAGCCTATTAACCTGGATGGCTACTGGAATATCAATTCACTGCTGACCTATTCCTTTCCAATAAAACCGATCAAATCAAACCTTACCCTGAATGGAGGCCTGACCTTTGTTCGCACGCCCGGTCTCATCAACAATGCCAGCAATATTGCCAATAGCATTACCTATTCCGGGGGACTGGTACTGGCCAGTAACATCAGTGAGTATGTCGACTTCAACCTGAATTACACGGCCAATTACAGCGAGGTAAAGAACAGCTTCCAGCAAACACTTGACAATAATTATTTTTCCCAGCTTGCCGGACTTTCGGTTAACCTTACCAGTAAGAAAGGCTGGTTGTTCCAGACAGAGATCAACAATCAATTGTATCGCGGTTTAACAGCAGCTTTTAACCAGGATTTCTGGCTCTGGAACATGGCCATTGGCAAAAAATTCCTGAAAGACCAGAAAGGGGACCTCAGGCTATCCGTATTCGACCTCCTGAAGCAGAACAGGAGCATCAGCAGGACCATTGCAGCCAACTATATAGAAGATGTACAGACGCAGGTGCTGACCCAATACTTTATGCTTACTTTCTATTACCGGATCAAGAATTTTGGCAAGGCTCCCGCCGCCCCAAGAAGGCAAACGGGACCTGGCAACCCATTCTTTTAGGCCGGGTGGAAAAAGCTAAATTAGCAGATCAGCAAACTGCCGCAATTGAACGAAAAGGAACTGTTCGAAAGATTAATTCAGCGAGATGATTCAGCCTTCAGGATCCTGGTAGAAGGCTGGAAGGACAGGATATATAATACCGCCCTGGGTTTGGTACAGGATGAAGAAGATGCAGCAGATATCGCCCAGGAAGTATTCGTATCGGCTTGGTTAGGGTTGAATTCCTATAGGGGTGACGCTGGCATTACCACCTGGCTATACAGGATAACCGTAAACAAATGCATGGACCTGCTACGGAAGAGAAAAAGGAAGTTACTGTGGAGCAAGCTCTTTCATTCGGGACGGGAAGAGGACCCAGAGGAAAATAATGCTTTGGAATTTCACCATCCGGGGGTATTGCTGGAGAAAAAGCAGGAGGCTGCCATCTTATTGACAGCGATCAGGCAATTACCCGGCAACCAACGGATAGCTTTCAGTTTGCAGAAAATTGAAGGCTTAAGCCAACAGGAGATCAGTGCGATCATGGAGATTTCGGAAGGCGCAGTGGAATCGCTGTTACAACGGGCTAAAACGAACCTGAAAAAATACCTGAACAGTTACTTGAAACAAAATAACCAACTATGACCGGCAACACACCTGAAGAGCAGAAGATTAACTCCATCCTGGATAGCCTTGACGGGATCCAGAGAGCTACTGCCCCATCGCACCTTTACACCAGGGTGAGTGCCCGGCTTTCCACTACCGGAAAATGGTGGAGCAGGCCGGCGGAATTCCTTTCAAGACCCATGGTTGCTTTTACGCTGGCACTGCTGTTGATCCTTGTCAATGGCTGGATCATCTTCAAGGAGAACGCCTCTACTGCAGAGGAAAAAACAGAACCATTAACAGCGCTTGCCCAGGAATACAATTTTGACCAGTCATCATTAGCAGACGCCAATACCCTCACCCCATGAAACAAATGAATCCCAAAACCCTGCTGGTGATCATCACCGTTTTACTGGCATCGAATATCATCTTGCTGGGAACTTACTTCATCCGAAACCGCAGCCAGCATGGAAGATCGGGCAGCGACAGGTCGCCCGTAGAGTATATGACCAGGGAATTGAAACTGGACCAACAACAAACCGAACAGTTCAGGAGTTTATGGGAGGCTAACCGTAATAGGAACAAAGCCCTGTATGACTCATTGAGAACAGCCAGGGAAAGGCTTTATGGTTACCTGAAACAGGAGCCACAGCCGGATAGCCTGATCACAATTACCTCAGCCTCCATGGCAGGAATGGAACAAACCCTCATCCTGAATAATTACCGGCATTTCAGGGAACTCAGGAAGATCTGCAACCCGGAACAACAGGTAAAGTTGGATACCCTTATTACCAGGATGGGCAAAAGGGGTAGCCGAAGAAAATGAGGCAGGTGAAAATTCTGTTTATTTTATCTCCCTCAAAGTTGTACCAATTTCGGTGACCTGTAACTGGTGCCTTAGGCCGCATTTTAAGGCGAAATTATTTTTCTGGTGACCAACCGGAAAATCAAAGCATACCGGATAGGAACAATCCTCCATCTTCTCCAGTACAATTTCCACCAGGTTCTTCCCAAATTCTTCTTCCGGCTTCTCAGCAGGCTTGACCTTAAAGCCCCCCACTACCAAGGCGGCAAGATGCTCCAACTTCCCGGAACGCTTCAGGTTCCAAAACATCCGGTCAATACTGTATAGATATTCTCCCGTATCCTCCACAAAAAGGATCTTCCCACGGGTATGGATATCCGAAGCAGAACCGGCAAGGTTTTCCAAAATCCTCAGGTTTCCTCCAACCAATACCCCTTCTGCCCTACCCTGCTTATTCTGCGGATGGGCCGGCGCTGTATACAACAGGTGCTCGCCCATGATGGCCCGCTTGATAGACAGGATGGTCTCCATCTGGATCGGCTCAGCTGCATTCCAGTCTGTGGGGAAGCTATTGCACATCTTGGAATGGAGGGTCGCGATACCATAATGCCGGTTCACGTGGTTATGCAAAACTGTAATATCAGAAAACCCAATAAGCCATTTCGGATGGCGGCGAAGGTGCCCAAAATCGATCCGGTCAATGATCCGGACAAAGCCATAGCCACCCCTTGCACACATTATGGCGCTAACAGTGGGATCTTTCAGTAATACCTCAAAGTCGGCGGCCCTTTCTTCATCCGTACCGCCAAAAGTCCCATCTTTCTTACCAATGGTGCTTCCCAGTCGAACATTAAGCCCCCATGATTCCATTTGCCTGACTGCCGGGATCACTTCTTCAAGGGTCACGAATCCGGCAGGAGAGGTAATGGCAATAGTATCCCCAGGCTTAAGGAAAGGAGGCTGCTTCCCCGGGAGTTCAGGTTCAGGGGAGCTGCTGACCAGAGGCAGTCCAAGGCCCAACAATAGCCCGTTTCCAATAAAATCCTTGCGTTTCATTATCTTCTAAAATAACCCTAAATCCGAATTCAGCCATCAGCAATAAGCGCTGATAAGGGTTTCGGAGCTATCCACCACCAGGGATTGCCCCCGTTTTTTGGGGCATCCCCTGCTTTACGGTATTTTTGCCCTCCCCCAAGGAGGACCGGACCATGTTCGTCTCCACGGGGAAACAAAAGCAAGACAATGAATCAACCAAAAAGATACCTGATCACCGCGGCACTGCCCTATGCCAACGGATTGAAACATATTGGTCACCTGGCAGGTGCTTATCTTCCGGCGGATATCTATGTCCGTTACCTCCGGGCACAGAAAAGGGATGTAGTATTTGTCTGTGGCTCTGACGAGCATGGTACGGCTATTCCCATCCAGGCCATGAAGGAAGGCAGTACCCCCCAGGCCATTATCGACAAATACCATGGGATCATCAGGGAGAACTTCCAGGACCTGAGCATTTCCTTTGATATTTACCACAGGACCAGCTCCCCCATCCACCACGAAACCTCGCAGGAATTCTTCACCATGTTGAATAATGCAGGCGAGCTGGAGACCAGGGAAACTGAACAATACTATGATGAGGCAGCCAAAACCTTCCTTGCGGATCGCTATATTAAAGGCACCTGTCCCAAATGCGGGTTCAACGGAGCCTATGGCGACCAGTGTGAAAAATGTGGGACTTCACTGAGTCCGGACGAATTGATCAACCCGATCAGTACCCTCAGCGGCCAGCCCCCGGTGAAAAAGAAGACCACCCATTGGTACCTTCCACTCAACAAGCATGAAGACTTCCTGCGGAACTGGATCCTGGGGGAACACAAAGAAGATTGGCGGGCCAATGTTGTTGGGCAATGTAAAAGCTGGATAGATGGCGGCCTGCAACCGAGGGCAGTTACCCGCGACCTGGATTGGGGGATCAAGGTACCACTCCCGGAAGCGGAGGGGAAAGTGCTGTATGTCTGGTTCGACGCACCAATCGGTTATATAAGCGCCACCAAGCAATGGGCGATCGATAATGATAAGAACTGGGAACCCTATTGGCAGGATAAGGATACTAAACTGGTTCATTTCATCGGGAAGGATAATATTGTATTCCATTGCATCATCTTCCCTGTAATGCTGAAGCTGCATGGCAATATCCTGCCCGACAATGTCCCCAGTAATGAGTTCCTGAACCTTGAAGGTGACAAAATGAGCACCAGCCGGAACTGGAAGCTCGATATGCAGGACTATATTGATGATTTCGTGAAGAAGGAGAATGGTGGTCCCCAATTGGTGGACGCCCTTCGTTATTACCTGACCCAGATAGCACCCGAGACCAAGGACAGCGAGTTCATCTGGAAAGGCTTCCAGGATGCAGTGAACAGCGAGTTAGTGGCCATCTTCGGCAATTTCGTGAACCGTGCATTTGTCCTGATGCATAAACTCACCTCCGGAAAAGTTCCGCCACTGCATGAACACCTGTTGGATGAGAAGGATAAGGGCATGCTGCAAGAGTTCTCCTCAACCAAAGAAAGGGTTGAGCAGCTGCTGGAACAATACAAGTTCCGCGAGGCACAGTTCGAAGTGATCGACCTTGCCCGTAAAGGCAACCGCTATATGCAGGAAAAAGAGCCCTGGATCAAGGCCAAGCAAGTAGATGAAAACGGGAAAGTATTGCCCGCTGCGCAAGCCCTGATTGATAATTGCATGCACATCAGCCTGCAGTTATGCGCCAACCTGGCTATCCTCATCAACCCCTTCCTGCCCAATACGGCCAGGAAAATGCTGCACATGATGAAAGTGGTGGAAAAGATGCTGGATTGGGAAAACGCAGGCAAGACCAAATTGCTCAGTGTGGGTTATAGCCTTAGGGCCCCGGAATTGTTATTCAGAAAAATAGAGGACGTGGAAATACAAGAACAAGTAGAAAAATTAAAAGCCAATAGCCAGGCTACCCTTGCCGCCGCATCAACAGAACAGCCGGCCGCAGAATCTAATCCCCCCGCAGCAATCAAGGAAAGTCCCGTGAAACCTGAGATCGTGTTTGACGACTTCGCCAAGATCGACCTGAAAGTGGGAACTATCCAGGCTGCTGAAAAAGTGGAAAAGGCAGACAAGCTCCTGAAGTTGTCCGTAGACCTGGGCTTTGAAACCCGCACCATTGTTAGTGGAATTGCCTTGCACTTCAAACCGGAAGAGATCGTAGGCAAGCAGGTGGTAGTAGTAACCAATCTCGCACCGAGGAAGATGAGGGGCATCGAAAGCAATGGAATGATCCTGATGGCAGAAGACAGCAAGGGCAAATTGCATTTTGTTCGACCCGAAAATATAATCAACCCGGGAGCGGGAGTAAGCTAAAGATTGCATAAAATAAGAAGGCGCCGACCAATGATCGGCGCCTTCTTATTTTAAGTAATTACTCATTTCCCAATATTCAGGCGTAAACCAGCCTGGATATAAAGGGACCTGGCCTTTCCAACATCAATGGCTTCGACATCCTTTTGGACATTCGTTAACGACCACTCATAAGAAAGGTCAATGAAAATTTTCCAGATATCAACACCAGCTCCTGCAAACAGGCCCCAGTTTGTTTTCTCTATAGCATCTTCATCCAGCTCATCACCAACACTAGTGATGAAAAACCCGGAAACCCCGCCAAAACCCCTTAACTGGACAGCGGTCTTCTGATCACCTAATAAACGGATACCCACGGCAAGGGGCACACGGATACCGTTAACATCAGCATCAAAATTCAGTTCTGTTTCCTGGTCTATGACAGAAACTTCCGTTTTCTTACCAACGTAATACAAACCAGGCTCAAAATAAATTTTCTTTCCAATCTCAGCGCTTAATCCGATCTGCCATCCGGTCTTGGACTTGACGGTACCGCCCTCATCCTTGGACCAATCAGTAAAATTCAAACCAGCTGTCGGCTTTAATACGGTTTGGGCTGAAACGAATGATACGGTAAGCAGTGTTACCAATGAAAGCAGGAGTGATCTCATAAATAAAAGTTTAGTGGGTAATGAATATGAAAAAAGTTCCATTAAAACCTTATTCTACTATGCAGCCACTTAACCATTATCCATTCAGAGGGCGGGGTCTATAACCGATCGAAAAGGAAGTGATTGATCAGGAATTAAAAACCACACAAAACAACATTACACTATACAAAACTTAAACATTTTCAATTATTAACAAAATAATTTTATATTCATGTATAGACTTTGCGGTGAAACCAGGCCTACTTGTAAAGCGCCATTCAACATGCCTGCTGACAACCGTCCACCAATCAATACACCCTAAATGACAAAAGAATAGCGGAACTTGGGAAGGAGAATTAAAATATTCCTGGTTATCCTGTTGAGTTTGGCTGCTATCCTTACCATTCTCCGGCCTGTTATCAACCGCCAGCTTGAAAAGGCAGTGATCAGGTACATCAACACCAATGCCACTGACCATGAAAAGGCCAATACAACCATTAAAGACCTTAAGCTCAACCTACTAAAGGAGCGAATAACCATTTATGGACTTAAAGTAAATGCCACCGCCACCCAGGATCAGCCTAACGCTTACAGTATGGACATCCCCAGGGTGACCATACAATTGAAAGCAATACTGCCTCTTTTAAGGAAAGAATTACTCATAGATTCCATTTACTGCGACCAACCTTCCATTAAAGTCGATTTACTGAAAGAAAAGGAACAAAAACCGGTCAGCACCTCTCAGGTCATAGGTAATACCTACAGCAGCCTGCGCTCCATTCTTAAACTACTTTACTTCGACCGGTTCATTATTCATGAGGGCAACCTGCAAATCATTAAAAAATTTGAACGTGGGGGCACCCCATTTCACCTCAAAAAATTCAACCTGCTGATCAGTAGCTTTTCCAGCGAATCCCTGAAAAGATTCGAACGTGAGGGAAAATATGGTGACGAGGTTGTCATATTTGAAGCACCCCGTCAAAAAATAGATCTTTTGAACAACCGGAATTCAATAGCTTTCAAAACAATCCTATTGCATTCAGGCAGGCACCTCATAGAAATGGACAGTTGCACCATTCTCCATTACGGGAAAGACCAGGCGGGCAACCAGATGAAGCTCTTCCTGGACACTGTCAGGATCAGAAGGCTTCGTCTTGACAGGCTTTACCATGAAAGCTTCTTTGAAGCAGACACCATAGAATGTTACCGTCCGGACATCAAGCTATTCCTTGTTTCCAGGTCGCATGTAAGTGATACCATTGATACCAGGAAACACCGGAATTTTCTTTCCAGGCTGGCTAATAATTACCTGATCCATCACATTATCCTAAAAGACGCGGCGACCAGTCTTGAACATAAAGCAGGCCTTCGGACCAACAGGCATAAACTGGACCAATTGGATATTTTAGCGAAAGAAATCCATAGGAGCGACTCAACCCATCAACTCGTGAGGATTGACAGCCTTGCCATAAACCTGAGCGACTACACCCTTTATTTGAATGACAGCAGCAGGAGCATGCACTTTGACAGCCTGCTCATCTCCAAGAATAAAATCCACCTGATCAATTATGTTGGGCTCCCACTCAAACCCCAGCTTAAAGGTTTGGAAAGAACATTATACGTAGACCAGCTTGATATTGCAGACATTGACTGGATAGAATTACTGGCACATAGAAGAGTCGTGGCTGGTTCGATCACTTTGCAAAGGCCCAGGATACAGCTTGTGCAGAGAGAACATGCAACGAATCCCAGGGCAGGGACCGACCTATTCAGGATCCTTTCCAATATTGGATTCCGGACCGATGTGCGTGCCCTTTACATGCATGACGCAACTGTCCTATACAAGGATCCCCGAAAAGGATCAGCAATGAACCTGCAAAACCTTGACATATCGATTTCCCCCGAAAAAGTTTTCTCAGCAGGCGATATCAGCAGCCTGGAAAGATCGGTCAATACTTTTCAATTTAGCAAAGGCGATCTCACCAGTAAAAAATCAACGATCAGGATGGAGGGCCTCCGATTTGATTATAAGGGGAAATCAACTACGATCAATAATATCCTATTCAGGTCTGCGAATGGCGCTATAGAAGCCAGGCTAATGAAAGTCAGGGGGGGAATCATCAATATTAAACCGGCTCAGCAAACCATCAATACAGACCACTTATATTGGGATAGCGCCCATATATCCATCCAACAGCCAAACCATACTGTTCGGCCATCGACAAAGCAGGCACAAAATATTTCCCTAAACGAGATCAGGGGCAGGCGGACAACCATTGAGCTGAGCCTGCACCAAAACCACCTCACCACCAAGCTCAATAACCTGTCCGTTGGCGGGTTTGAATGGAAGAACAAAAAGCCCAAGTTCCAATGGCTAGAACTAAGCGGTGAAAACACCAAAGCAACACTTGCCAATAATACAACTATTCAGGTAGCTCAATTCAGGTTAGACAAGGATGGCAGGATGGACATCAGTAACGCGGGATTCATCCAGGGGAATAATAGCGCATCAGCAGAAAAGGTGATGGCTGCACTACAACCCACTGGGTTCCTCAACAAGGACTATAAGCTGAGCCACCTGACGATCATCAACCCGGTGTGGAAAGGAAGCACATCAGCAAGCATTCATCCTCCAAATGCTTCACCCAAAAAACAACTTCCTGATTTCAGCATCACCAGACTGGAAATTGTCAACGCAACGATCGATCACCAAACCCAAAACAACAAGGGCAATTCTGTCATCCAATCCAATGGCCTGGAAATAGCGGCTAATGACATCAGGCACACTAATGGAAAAATCACAGCAGGAGAAACACTAACCAACTTCCATAATTTAATTTTTTCCCAGCAAGGGGGAACAGGCATTGATATCAGGCAGCCAGGCATGATGCAATTGGAAGGACTAGCCCTTGATCGAGGTTCAGTAGACAGGCCGGGAAAAAGTTGGGAGTTCAAATTATCCGCATCCAAAATAAAGGGGTTGCAACTGGCCCTTCAAAACAAGAGCAAGCCCCACCATTTTGATATCCCTGATGTAGTCCTTAAGGATTTCTTGCTTTCGAGTGACAAGATCAGGAATCCTGCTGCATTGATACAGTCAAATCCGGGACTCGAACTGACGGCAAGGGCGCCGGTCCTAACGCTAAACGGGACCAGGATAGACCTTGGCACCCTTCATCTCAATATGCGTCAGAATATGGCCAGTATGGAAAACATTAGTATCCGGCCAGTATTGGAACGGGATAGCTTTATGGCAGCAAGCGCTTTCCAAAAAGACCATATTTCCATTCAGGCCAATCAGGTCACCCTGTCCACCAACCATATTCAACAAATATTCAGGGATAGCTTAGTTGCCATCCAAAACATTCACATTTTGCAGCCCCAGGTATCTATTTACCGGGATAAAAACCTGCCGGCAGAACACGGAAAGACCAAACCTTTGCTGACGAGGACGATAAGGAACATACCTATACGAATGGCCATTGATTCCATTCGATTGCACGATGGGAAGGTAACCTATGAAGAGAAAAGCAGTAAAACCGGCAAGACAGGTTCCGTTTATTTTACCAGGCTAAACGCTACTGTTGGCAAGGTCAAATCCTTTGGGCATACTGGAACTGACTCCCTTAGTGTAAATGCAGATGGCAAACTGATGGACAGCATTCGAATCAATGTAGCCATCAAAGAAAGCTACCTGGATTCACTGGCAGGATTCTTGATCACAACCAGGATGGCACCTGGCTCTGTTACGGTATTGAACAATATGATCCTTCCCACTACATCAATTGAGATCAAGTCAGGATGGATCGACAGTCTCTATATGCGAGCGGTTGGAAGGGAGTATTTATCATTAGGGGAAATGACTTTTTACTATCACCGCTTAAAGATAAAGCTCCATAAAGGAGGGGATATCAGCCAAAGGACATTACTAACTGACCTGGCCACATTTGCCGCCAACTCTTTGGTGGTAAGGACCAATAACCATCGTCGGAAAGGCATCATTTATTACCAGCGGAACAGGGAAAAAGGCATCGTCAACTATATCGTTAAAATGGCCATAAGCGGGGCGGCAAGCAGTGCCGGGGCAAAGAGCAGCAAGAAATACCTAAAGCAGTACAGGAAGGCATTATCTGACTATAACCTCCCTCCTATCGAATAAAACCCCTTGCTCATTCAGCCGATCAATTAGGGTGATTCCGTTAACTAACTTAACTTTAGGCAAGAGTTTCAAGCCCGGAATCGGCGAACAACTCATTGGGCAGATCCGCTCTTTGGGAACCTGGTGGAGGCAAGGTTAGCATCATCATTCATTACCAAAAAATAAAGCACATGAAAAGGTTCTTCTTTATCGGATGCCTGCTGATGCTCGTTGTTTGGGGATACTCCCAGGTTGTGAAAGTACCAGACAATGCCAGGAAGGATTTTGCAAACAGGTATAAATCCGCCAAGAGTATAGACTGGTCGAATAAGGTAACCAATTACCAATGCAATTTCATGGAAGGCAGCATTGCTTGTACTGCATTTTACAATTTAGATGGCTACTGGTCTTATACAGAGAAAAAGATCACCGATGAAATGATACCCCAAAAAACGGCGGATAGTTTTTCAAAAAGTAAGTACCGAGACTGGGAAAGCAAGTCGAAAGTATTCATTGAAAACAATAATGGCCAGAAAATGTATCGTTTTGAGGTAAAGAAAGGGATTGAGAAAAAATACATTTTCATAGACGAGGATGGCAAGACCATAAAGGAAACTAGTTCTATCTAACAACAATTTCAATTGCGAACCATCCACTATTGCCATTGGAGTCTGCTCCAATGGACGTTTACCTTTTACCCTTAATAGAAGAGCGTATCCGGCATCCAGGTATGTTTCCTTAAAATTTGAACTCCCCATTAATTTTTTCACTTTTTTCCTGTTATATCCTATCTTCGAATTAAATAGTTGTTTAGCTAACTAATTTTACGAAACTGTCTTGACATATGAAAAGAACGATCAAAAAAGTTGCCGTACTGGGTAGTGGGGTTATGGGTTCCCGCATTGCCTGCCACTTTGCCGGAGTAGGCTTACAGGTATTGTTGCTTGACATGGTGCCCAAGGATGCTGTGGAAAGCAGCAGTAAGGCAGCCAGGAACAAACTGGTAAATGACGCCCTGCAGGCGGCCATCAAAAGCAATCCCTCCCCTGTCTACACGAAGGATGTGGTAAAGCGAATTACGACCGGAAACTTTTCGGATAACATGAAGGAGATAGCCGGGTATGACTGGATCATTGAAGTAGTGGTAGAGCGGCTGGATATCAAGCAACAGATCTTTGAGCAGGTTGAGCAATACCGCAAGCCGGGTACCCTGATCACCTCAAATACTTCAGGCATTCCCATCCATATGATGGCAGAAGGCAGGAGTGAAGATTTCAGGAAGCATTTTTGCGGAACCCACTTCTTCAACCCACCTCGTTACCTGCGCCTCCTGGAGATCATTCCCACACCGCATACAAGCCCTGAAGTGATCGATTTCCTGATGGAATTCGGCAGCCTGCAACTGGGCAAGACTACCGTTCTATGTAAAGACACCCCGGCTTTTATTGCTAACAGGATTGGCGTATACGGAATCATGGCCATTTTTGGCCTCGTAGAGAAAATGGGTCTGACCATTGACGAAGTGGATGCACTTACAGGCCCCATTATTGGAAGGCCTAAATCAGCAACATTCAGGACAGCAGATGTGGTGGGTATTGACACCCTGGTTAAGGTCGCGAAAGGCGTGGCTGATAATTGTCCAAATGATGAACAAAGGGCAGCCTTTGCCATTCCCGCATGGTTGGATAAAATAATCAGCAATAATTGGCTGGGTGACAAAACTGGTCAGGGATTCTTCAAGAAAACCAAAGGTGCGGGAGGGGAGAAAGAGATTCTTACCCTTAACCTGCAAACGATGGAATATGGAGCCAGGAGCAGACCGAAGTTCGCTACCATCGAAGCGGCAAAGCCTATCGATGACCTGAAGACGCGATTGCAAATGCTGGTACAAGGAACAGATAAGGCGGGAGAATTTTTCCGTCATTTCCATTATGGTTTATTCTCCTACATTTCACATCGCATTCCTGAAATATCTGATGACATCTATCGTGTAGATGATGCCATGATGGCTGGCTTTGGTTGGGAGATCGGAGCTTTCGAAAGCTGGGATGTAATGGGGGTGGAGAAGACCATCGGGAAAATGAAAGAAGCCGGCTACAGTGTTGCCCCATGGGTAGAAGAAATGATAGCCGCCGGTTGCAAGACCTTCTTTAAAGTAGAAAATGGCAGGAGATTGTACTATGACCTGGAATCAAAATCCTATAAGGCCTTACCGGGTGGGGATGCCTTCATTGTAATGAAGCATTTCGAAGGTCAAACAGTCTGGAAGAACAGCGCCTGCCGAACCTACCACCTTGGTGATGATGTATTAGGCCTGGAGTGGAATACCAAAATGGGAAGTATCGGGGGCGAAGTACTGGAAGGGATCCAGAAATCTATTGCACTGGCGGAAGAAAAATATAAGGGATTGGTGATCGCTAACGACACGGCTAATTTCAGTGCCGGTGCCAACGTGGGTATGATCTTCATGCTGGCCATTGAACAGGAATACGATGAACTGGATATGGCCATTCGCATGTTCCAGAACACCATGATGCGAGCAAGATATTCTTCCATTCCTGTAGTTGTAGCGCCTCACGCACTAGCGCTGGGCGGGGCTTGTGAATTGACCCTTCATTCAGACAAAGCCTGCGCAGCTGCGGAAACCTATATCGGCCTGGTAGAACTCGGTGTCGGCTTAATTCCTGGGGGTGGCGGAACCAAGGAATTCGTATTACGTGCAGCAGACGAAATGCATGAAGATGAACCAGAGAATATTACGCTAAAGAATCGCTTCCTCACAATTGCTACCGCAAAAGTGGCAACATCCGCCCATGAAGCATTTGAACTGGGGATCTTAAGGAAAGGGCTGGATGAAGTGGTGATCAACCAGGGCCGCAGGATTGCAGAAGCGAAAAAAAGTGTGATAGAATTGTACGACAGTGGCTATATCACCCCAGTTCAACGCAATGACATCAAGGTTCTTGGTCGATCTGCCCTGGGTGCACTCTATGCGGGCATCAATGGTATGTGGAGGGCCAACTATGCCACCGACCACGATGCAGTAGTGGCCAGGAAGCTAGCTTATGTAATGTGTGGAGGCGACTTGAGTGAACCCACCCTGGTTAGCGAGCAATACCTCCTTGACCTCGAAAGGGAAGCCTTCCTTTCCCTTTGCGGCGAGAAGAAGACGCTCGAACGCATCCAGAGTGTCCTCAAAGGCGGGAAACCTGTAAGGAACTAAACAACACACAAGCCAATAATGAGCGCCGGTTATGCCGGCGCTTTTTTCTTAAATATTCAATGTTTAAACACAAACAGTCGGAGACGGGTCGGAGACGGGTCGGACTATCGCCCGACCCATCTCCGACCGCTGATGGAATAATTGGGATAAGTTGGGCTACTCGTGGTATATTAAAAGAAAAAACTGTGTCAGTATTAACGCTCAATCAAATATTTAAATCCTATGGAAAAGTGCAAGCCCTGAAAGGGGTTTCCTTCGAAGTTCCACGGGGAAGTGTTTTTGGCATTCTTGGACCCAATGGAAGTGGAAAAACCACCCTGTTGAGTATCATTCTTGATGTTCTGAATGCGGACGGAGGAGCCTATTCCTGGTTCGGTCAGCCGGGATCTAAATTGCAGAGGCGTGGTATTGGATCCTTGCTGGAAACACCCAATTTCTATCATTACTTATCAGCTGTCAATAATCTCAAAATCACCCAAAGTATTAGTGGCAGGGGAAATGAGGAACAGATCATGGGAGTCCTTAAGAAAGTCAACCTCTTTGAAAGGAGAAACAGCCGGTTCAGCACCTATAGCCTGGGCATGAAACAAAGGCTGGCTATCGCCGGGACCCTACTCGGCAACCCGGAAGTCCTGGTATTCGACGAACCCACCAATGGTCTGGATCCGGTGGGCATTGCAGAAATCCGGGATTTGATCAGGGAATTACACGAGCATGGACACACCATTATCATGGCCAGCCATTTATTGGATGAGGTAGAGAAAGTTTGCTCCCATGTGGCCATCCTGAAAGCCGGGGAATTGATCACAACAGGAACTGTTGATGAAGTGCTGGCTGATGAAACCATTGTGGAAGTAAGCGCAGAAAACATGACCGCCTTAAACGAAATCCTCAGTGCCTTCCCGGATGTAAAAAACCAACAATGGCAAGAGCATCAGATCACCTTACACTTCAATAAGGGCGAGGACCCCGCCGAGAACCTGAACAAATTCTGTTTCGAAAGAGGAATTGTCCTCAAACAACTTCACACGAGGAAGAAAAAACTAGAGGCAAGATTCTTTGAACTCACCAACAACTAACGAGTCCCATATGCGTCAACTGATAAAAACCGAATGGTTAAAGATCCGCAACTATCCGGCCTTCTGGATCATGATTGGCATGATCGCCCTCTCCTACCCCGGAGTGAACTATGCTTTTTTCAATGTGTACAAAAAGATCACCACTGATAAGAACAACACGGCCCAGATGGCGAAAATGCTGCTGGGTGAGCCATTCAACTTTCCTGAAGTATGGCGTACTACTGCCTTTTTCTCCTCCTGGTTCGTATTCATCCCTGCTGTTATCGTGATCATGCTGATCACCAATGAATACAGTTACCGGACACACCGGCAAAACATCATTGATGGCTGGGACAAAAAGGATTTCCTGATGGCCAAATGGATAGATGTTTTAATAGTATCCTTATTGGTTACCGCTTGTTATGCTGCTACAACCATGATTATTGGCATCACCCAAACATCCGATCCTAAAGCCGATCCATTTAAACTCATACATTATACCGGGTTGTTTGCCTTACAAACCTTCTCCCAATTGTCCATTGCGTTCATGGTTGGATTACTCGTAAAAAAATCATTTATCGCACTAGGGGTATTCCTGTTCTATGGGCTCATTGTTGAAAATGTATTAGTGGGGATGTTCAAACACCTGATCTTTAAAAATGATATAGGAAGATACCTGCCCATGGAAGTTTCTGACAGGCTACTCCCCCAGCCCGCTTTCCTGGGCAGGCTTGATGAAAAAGGCTACCAGGCCATGTTGGATGCTATCCCAACCCATGTCGGGCTGACCTTCCTTGTTATCCTTATCACCTGGGCGGTATGCTATTTTGTTTACCAAAAAAGGGACCTGTGAGAACACAATTACAAATTCTGGTATTGCTGTTGGCAATCAGCCTGCAGGTATTCTCCCAACCACCGCCTGAATCAAGGGCCAAAGCCCAGGCGATGGAAATGGCAAAAGCATTACTCAACAAGGACTATAAGAATTTTGCCAGATACATGCACCCCAAACTGATCAAGGCTGCCGGCGGAGAACAAACACTGATGCAAAGAATGGATAGTACTAACCAGTTGGCGCGGCAGTTAGGTGCTGAAATAAAAAAGATACTGATCGGCAACCCGGAAAAAATCCACCTGTATAATCAACAGCTTCAATGCATCCTTCCCCAAACCATCACCCTTTCCAGTCCAATGGGCACAATTGAACTGGAAACCTCACTAATCGCCATTTCTGATGATAAAGGCAACAATTGGCACTTTCTGGACGCGCTGTTGTATCAATCAAAAGAGTTGAAAGAAAGCATGCCAGTCTTGGGCGAGGGCCTTAAAATACCTCTAATGAAGCCCCCTAAATTCACACCCGCTGCCTCAGGACAGCAATAATATTTATTTGGGGAGAAGCGCTGGAATAGCTGCATTGACCGTAGGATAAACAAAATCAAAACCGGCTTTCCTGATCTTGTCGGCACTAACGGTGGTACTCTTGAGGACTTCAATACTCATTTCACCCAGGACAGCTTTCAATACAAAAGCCGGCACATGCATGGGAATGAAGGTCCTACCCTTAAGATGTTCTGCAATGGCCAATGTCAAGGTCTTGTTATCTACAGGATATGGAGCAACCGCATTGTAAATACCATTCCAGTTTTCCTGCTGCAGGGCTTCCATATACATCCTCACCATATCTTCCATATGGATCCAACTGATCACTTGTTTACCGGAACTCAGGATAGCAGCCATTCCGAACCTGATTGGTTTGACAAATTCCGCAAAAGCACCTCCTTCAGGTGACAAGACAATCCCTGTGCGAAGGATCACCAAACGCTTTCCCAGTTCCCTGACCGGCTCAATGGATTGCTCCCATTGCCTGCAGGTATCACCAAGGTAATCGGTATTGGCAGGTGCAGACTCAACAAAGGGATGAGGGTTAGGAACTGTGGGATCTGGTCCATACCATCCAATGGCTGAGGCATTCACAACAGTCTTTACCTGGTTGGGTATTTCTTTTAAGGCCTTAACAATGGTATTGCCAGCATTCACCCTACTGAGCAGTATCTCCTGCTTGCGTGCCTTTGTCCAGCGTTTATCTGCCACACCTGCCCCAGCAAGATTGATGATATGATCCGCCCCGGAGATAGCTTCCGGCGCAATTGTACCAACCGCTGGATCCCAGTGCATATAACGAACCTGGTCGGTATCCTGCTGGCCCTGTTTGTTCCTGGTAAGGACAATTACCTTATACCCTTGTTTTACCAGTAAATTCACCAGGGCTTTACCAATCAAGCCTGTTCCTCCTGTAATACTTACTGTAGCCATAGTTCTAGTATGGTTGGGAATTTTTCAGCTGGCAATATAGAAGTTTTTACCCCGGAACCCCAACAATCATCACTACAACTTCCCACAGGAAAAATTGTTCACCGGACATGCTGGCCAGATTGATAAATGACTTCCCTCATACAATCAACAGGAAAAGCGAATCCAATTTTGACCTATCTCACCCTGGAACAAGCCATCATCTTTAAAAGATCATTGCGGGGTGCCATTCAGAAAGAGGCAAGTACAGCTATAACTGACCTTACCTGATAGTAGCCTTAGGATAAATTGCCTAAGATCAATTCTTATGGATACCCCTAATCAAAAGCCCCCTGCGAAAGCAGGGGGCCGACTATCCTGAGGAGGATAAACAACTAAAAACAAACTCGTTTTCAAAAGACGGGCATAAAGGCTTTAGTCAGGCTTCTTACCATCAAGGAAAGTATTGATGGTACTGATCTGGGTATTATTGTTATCATCTGTCCTCACCTCATAGTTGCTGTAGAAGTTCTCAGCAGGTGATACAGTGTTATAAAGTTCAAGATTGCGGCGGATATATGCCGGCACAGTTTCAAACTCGTTGTTTGGATCGGCTGCATTGATGTTGAATGACAGATTACGTAATTTCTGTATCCGCTCAGCAGCCTTTCGTTTTTGTTCCTCCGCTTCGTCCAGCATCGCCGGCTCCTCAGCAGGAGAGGTAAAAGAAGGTTGAGTTTGTGGTGCCCCAGGCTGATCCGCCGCTGGAGTTTCATCTTTGATCACCAATTGCATATCGAAAGAAGGTTCTTCCTCTTTCTGTGGCATTGCCGGCAATTGCTGACTGATGGGTTCGTTCACAGGAGACGTTTGTTCGGTGTAAGTTTTTACCTCTGACCGACTCTGAGGTTCTGCATAAATATTGGAAGGCTTGGCCAAGTATCCTCCTGATGCTGCAGACACCGGAGAATTATTTTCAGTTAGTTTCAGTTCGATCCTTTCGGGCTCAACCTGGTTGATCACCGGTTGCGAAGCTACCGGCTTTACTTCATGTTGGATATATAAGTTATCAACATTAGTAGTTGATGGTTCATCATCCGTAAACATCACTATCGGCTGTACATTAAGGGTAGATTCAGGCTCTACCAATTTTGGCTGAAGCGCTTCAGGAAGCGGGTTATCCACCACTGGAGCCACCGGTGCAGCCGGCTTCTTTTCTTCCACGAGAAAGGGTAAAACCGTTTGGTCATAGACTTTCGCCTCTTCATTCCTGGCACCAAGGGTCATCACAATCTTCTCTTCCTTCTTCACCTCAGGCTTCACTTCTGCCTTTTTTGCAAACGGATCCTTATACTCAAAACCTGTAGCGATCAAAGTGATACCGATCTGGTTGCCAAGGCTATTATCGTAGCCCAAACCAAGTATAACATCGGTGTCTTCGCCAGCCTGGCTTAACAGGTAATTCTGGATGATATCTACCTCGTCCATGGTAAATTCATGCTCCCCTTCAGCAGAGTTGATATTGATCAGGATCCACCTTGCCCCACGGATATCGTTATCATTCAGTAACGGTGAATTCAGCGCTTCTTCAATGGCTTTCTGTGCGCGATGTTCACCTGCAGCAGCGGCATTACCAAGGATGGCAACACCACCATTGCGCATTACGGTACATACGTCGGCAAAGTCAACGTTGATCTGGCCGGTGCTGCTGATCACATCGGTAATACATTTGGCTGCAGTAGCCAATACGTTATCAGCTTTCGCAAATGCCTCCTTCATTTTAAGGTTACCATACTGGTGACGGAGTTTATCATTGCTGATCACCAAAAGGGTATCCACATGCTGCTTCAGGGTTGATATCCCTTCTTCAGCCTGCAACTGGCGCTTCCTTCCTTCATAGGAGAAAGGTGTAGTAACGATACCAACTGTCAGGATACCAAGATCCTTACATATCCTTGCAATGATAGGGGCGCCACCTGTACCGGTTCCGCCACCCATACCCGCCGTAATAAATGCCATCTTGGTATTCACTTCCAGTATGCGCTTGATCTCTTCCAGGCTTTCTTCAGTAGCCTGTTTGCCAATCTCCGGATTGGCACCAGCCCCCAGCCCCTGGGTAAGATGGGGGCCAAGCTGTATCTTATTAGGCACATGGCTCAATGCAATAGCCTGTGCGTCGGTATTACAAATAATAAAATTCACCCCGTCAATACTTTGACTGTACATGTGGTTTACAGCATTGCTGCCACCGCCGCCCACACCAATCACCTTAATGATGGATGATTTTTCCTTCGGTAAATCAAAGTGGATCATAACACAAATTTTTTCGGCAGGCTAACCTGCCAATTTTAGAATAATGGGTTAATGAACCCGGGTCTGTTTTGGCCCAAACACCGGGAGGTTATTAAGAACTTATTTTTTGGGAGAAGGCCTATTAAAGCTGCTGGTCTTCTTCTTCCTTGAACAAATCGATCAGGTTATCCTTGAACTTACCCCAGAACTTGCTGATTCCAAGTTCAGAACGCTTCCGTACAACAGGGGCTTGTTCCTGGGCAACCGGCTCAGGCATTACTTCGGCCTGCTTTTGCAATTCCCTTGGCACTTCCACCGGCTTGAACACCCTCTCGAACTGCTTCCTGTTGCGCTCATAATCATCATAACCTTTCAGGATCAAACCGATACAGGTAGCATACATGGGCTTGGTCAACTCATCAATATGACCTGCTGCCAGGTGCTCATTGGGATATCCGATCCTTGCATTCAGGCCTGTGGTATACTCGGTCAACTGGATCAGGTGCTTCAACTGGGAACCACCACCGGTAAGTACGATGCCACCGTTCAGTACCCGGCTATCCATTCCTACCTGCTTCAGGTGATAACTAACAAAGTCCAGGATCTCACTCATCCTGGCCTGGATGATGTTGGCCAGGTTCTTTACACTGATCTCCTTGGGCGGCAATCCGCGCATTCCCGGAATCGTAATGAATGCATTCGCCTTAGCTTCATTCGCCAATGCTGACCCAAACTGTACTTTCATCTGCTCTGCCTGGGTCTTCAGCACTCCCAGTCCGGTCTTGATATCATTGGTGATATTCTCCCCACCAAAGGGAATAACGGCTGTATGCTTCAGGATGCCTTCATAAAAAACAGCCAGGTCAGTGGTACCACCACCAATATCCACGATCGCCACTCCTGCTTCAATATCCTCCATACCCATTACGGCAGCGGCTGATGCCAGCGGTTGCAACACCATATCCTTGGTATGCAACCCGGATTTTTCCACCGCCCTGTTGATGTTGCGGATGGCATTCTTATCACCGGTGATGATATGGAAGTTGGCTCCCACTTTCACACCGCCATAACCGATGGGGTTGGGGATATTCTGGAAATTATCTACAGTATACTCCTGTGGGATCACATCAATGATCTGGTCGCCTGCAGGAATATAGGTCTTATACTGATCAGCGATCAACTGGTCGATCTCCCGCTGTGAGATCTCCTCCTCTGTATTCTGGCGTACGATATCTCCCCTGGTCTGCAAACTCTTGATATGGTGTCCCGCAATACCTACATACACTTCACTGATCTCCAGGTTAGGATTAGAAGCATAGCAGTTTTCCAGGGCAGCGGCAATAGCCTTGATGGTTTCGTCGATATTCAAAACCTGGCCATGTTTCACACCATTGCTATTGGCCCGACCAAACCCAAGTATCTCCAGCTTTCCAAACTCATTTTTTCGGCCGGCGATGGCAGCGATCTTAGTCGTACCAATATCCAGGCCTACAATAATGGGTTGTTCGTTGTTCATAGTTGTATGTTGTTTTTAGTTGTTTCCGTCTTCATCAAAACCATGGCTTTCACCACGGATATTCGGTTTCAGGATATGGATGGTCTTCTGCTACTCTTGCTCATGGGCTTCTTCTACCCTTTCTTTCCCATTACTGCCTTGGGTTTCCGCTCATTGCTAACTGGTGGCGGTCCAGATGGTGTTTTCGGAGAGGATGGATTCGGGGATCTTTTTACTTCGCTTAAGGATGCCTGTGAGCCAGTATTGGCGCTGGTTTGAGGCCTATCCTTAACAGCTAAAGATGTACCAGCATTTTGGTCTGGCAATCTTTTGTTTTCCACAGATGTGGATATTGTATCAAGGGGTAATTCCCGTGCAACCTTTAGCAGTTGCTCAATGTTCTTTACCGCCTTAATGGAATCAACTTTTGAATACTCCCCGCGCCTTACAGCAACTACCTGTCCTTCGTACTGCACATTCACCTGGCTATACCGGTCAAACCCTGTCCTGCTCAACACCTGTTGGTAAAATTGCTCCAGCCTCCTGAATTTGCTTTCATGGTCATTGCCATCCCCAAACAGGATCACATGGTTGCCCACCATCGGTATCAGTTCAAATTGCCTTTGCGGATTGATATCCACCTGCGTTATCTGAGCTGTCCAGAAACTGTCGCTGACAAGTTTGTTACTGAGTTGCTTTACCTGCTGCAACAGCGCGCTATCGGCAGCCTGCTTCATTCGTAATTTCTCCGGAAACCCGGTGAAAACAGGAAGCTTAACCGGTGGTTTACCATCGGCAAGCGGAAGGTAATGCCCACTGCTATCGATATAGAAAGAAGTCCCCAGTCTTGTAAATATCCTGGCAATGGGCTCCCTTTCTATGATCCGAACCTGCAAAACACCATCCTTATCAAAGAACAGATCAGCATCTTTCACCCATACATTCTTCCCCAACTTTTCCTCCAGTCCTCGAAGGTCAAACTGGTCTACCGGCTTTCCCTTTAGTTTCCTTGTTCCGTTCGGCTGCAAGACCTTCCACACATCATCCTTATCCAGGAACATATAGTTGTTGACACCGGCGATCTCGATCTCCACCCCTTTGCAAACAGAATCGTTGGTCTTCCTTATCGCAGCCACCAGCACCACCAGCATGGCTATGCCGGCCACCAGCCATAAGACAGCTGCTATAACTTTCCTGATATTGATTCTTGCCTTGCTCATTTTTCCCTGGGACCCGCCCGATAGCCACCTCAATCGCCCTTCGGACAGGTACTGTTAGTACAACTCAACTATATGATTCAAATAACTTTACACTCTTTCCAATTCCTTCCGGATCTGTGGCACCAGGGCATCAATATCCCCTGCTCCGGCTGTGATCAGCAACCCGCCAAACTCCGTATTCAATTGCGGAATGAACTCATTCCTGATATACTCCAGCAGGTCTGGCTTCTCCATCAATCGCTTGCGCTCCATTTTCATTTTATCCAGCACCATTCCTGAACTTACTCCCGGCATCGGCAATTCCCTGGCAGGGTAAATGGGCAACAAGATCGTTTCATCGGCCAGGTCAAGGCTTTCCGCAAATCCCCCGGCCAGGTCATTGGTGCGGCTGTACAAATGTGGCTGGAACACTACGGTGCACTTTCGTTGGGGGAACAAGGTCCGTGCCCCTGTTATCAATGCCCGCAATTCTTCCGGATGGTGTGCATAATCATCCACGAATATGATCCTGCTGTTCTTCACCACATATTCAAACCTGCGTTTCACTCCCCTGAAGGCAGCTACAGCATCTTTTATCAACTCCTCTTCTATCCCCAATTGGTTAGCAACCGCAATCGCAGCGATGGCATTCTCCACATTATGCATGCCTCCCATATGAAGCGTCACCCCATTGATCACCTTACCCGGCAGCACAATATCGAAATGATAGCTTCCATCGTGCATCCTGATATTGGCGGCATAGCAATCTGCATAATCGTTCTGCAAACTATAGGTGAAATGGTGGTCTGCCTTCAGGGCCGATCCCCTTTTCAATCCCATCTTGCTGAACAGTACACCTCCGGGCTTGATCTTTGAGCTGAACTCTATGAATGCATCCTGCAGCGCCTCTTCGGTTCCATAGATATCCAGGTGGTCCGGATCCATGGAAGAGATCACGGCCATATCCGGCTGCAAACGAAGGAAGCTCCGATCATATTCATCTGCCTCTATCACCGACACATTCCTGGAATGGCTCCAGAAATTGGTCTCATAGTTCACAGAGATCCCACCCAGGAAAGCATTGCAGCCATAACCACTATGACGAAGGATATGCGAAACCATGGTAGTGGTAGTGGTCTTGCCATGCGTACCACCAATACAAATATTAAAAGAGCTCCTGCTGATCACTCCCAACACTTCACTCCGCTTCATTACCGTATAACCCGACTGCTGGTAAAAGACCAGTTCCGTATGGTCCTTTGGAATGGCCGGGGTGTAAACCACCAGTTCCACTTCCTTAGGGATCAACTCAAGGTTCTCCTCAAAATGAATGGCGATCCCTTCCTGCTGCAAGGCATCCGTAAGCGGTGTTGGTGTTTTATCATAGCCACTCACCTGCTTGTCCTGTGACTTGAAGTAGCGGGCAAGGGCACTCATGCCAATTCCCCCTATCCCAATGAAGTAAACTGTTCGTATGTCTTTTAGTGTCAGCAAGTCAATTCCCTGTTTTCATTTCGAGGTTTCCTTACCGAAAACCAGTTGAATTATTGTATTTGCAATTACCTCGTCAGCGTTGGTAACACCTAAAGGGGTAATATTACTTCTCAGTTGCTTTTGCTTCAATGGATCCTTTGCCAGTTCAATTACCTCAGGAACCAGCTTTTCCTTTGCATCATTATCCCTGATCATGATGGCGGCTAGTTTCTCAACCAGGTTCCTGGCATTCACGGTCTGGTGGTCCTCCGCAGCAAACGGATAAGGCACCAGAACTGCTGGCTTCTTCGTTACACAGATCTCGGCGATGGCCATTGCCCCAGCCCTGGAGATCACTACGTCTGCTGCCGCATAGGCCTGGTCCATCTGCGTGATGAAATCGTTTACCCAAATATTCTTCTTCCCCTCTGCCGCCTGCCTGCCCTGTTCTGCAAATGGCTTTCCGGTTTGCCAGATCAACTGGAGGTCATTCGCGCCAAATTCATTTATAGAAGCTGCAATGGCCTCATTGATACTCTTGGCGCCAAGGCTACCACCTATGGACAGGACCGTTGTTTTGGAAGGGTCCAGCCGAAAGAACCGCAAGGCTTCTTCCCGACTGATCGCTGACTGAACGATATTGGTCCTTACAGGATTTCCGGTTACCGTTATCTTCTCAGCAGGAAAGAACTTCTCCATGCCATCGGTTGCAACAAATACCCTCGTGGCCTTCTTCCCCAACAACTGGTTGCTCTTACCGGCGAAGGAATTGGACTCGTGCAGGAAGGTTGGAATACCTTTTTGCTGAGCGAACCGCAATACCGGGAAACTGGAATACCCGCCAACGCCTATCACAGCGTCTGGCTGGAAGCGACCGATGATATCCCGAACCTGTAAGAAACTCCTGATCAGCTTGAATGGCAAACTGATATTCTTTATCAAAGAACTCCTGTTAAACCCTGCAATATCCAACCCCTCTATCTTATAGCCAGCTTGTGGCACTTTCTCCATTTCCATTTTCCCTTTTGCGCCAACAAAAAGGATCTCAGTATCCGGCATTGCATTTTTCAGCGCATTGGCAATGGCGATGGCCGGGAATATGTGCCCCCCTGTTCCTCCTCCTGCTATGATGATCTTCTTTCCCATTTTATGCCGCTGCCTTTTCTGTACCTGCCTGTTGTTCCCTTATTTCATTCTTCTCTACATACCTTGATACACTCAATATGATCCCAATGGCCAGACAGGTAAACAAGAAAGAACTTCCTCCCATACTTACCAGTGGCAGCGTCACACCTGTCACCGGGAAGAGGTTAACATTCACTGCCATATTGGCCATTGCCTGGATCACCAGTGTAAAACTCAGCGCCAATGCCAGGAATGCACCAAAGGCATAGGGACATTTCCTGAACAACTGTATACTCCTGAACAGGAAAATGAGATACACTATGATCACCACTGCACCTCCTAACAATCCATACTCCTCTATGATGATAGCATAGATAAAATCAGAATAAGGATGCGGCAGGAAATTCCTTTGCTCACTATTACCGGGTCCCAATCCCAGTAAGCCTCCCTTCGCAATGGCGATCTTGGCCTGGTTCACCTGGTAGTTGTCATCATCATCTGTTTCCTTTCCTCCATAAATAAAGTTCTCCACCCTGTTCACCCAGGTGGTGTAACGGGCTGTCAGGCGGGAACGGTTCTCCACTTTCGCCTTCACACCGTTTCCGCTATTATGCTGTACAATTGCCGAAGTCACCAGGAAGGCCACAGGAATAAGTGCCACACCTACACAAAGCAGGAGGTGCTTCATGCTTACGCGTCCGATGAACAGCAGCAACATACTCGTTGCCCCTACCAAAAGGGCCGTGGAAAGATTCGCTGGCGCGATCAGCACACAGGTTACCGCAACAGGCATGATCACCGGCAGGAAACCTTTCTTGAAATCCTTGATCACCTCCTGCTTCTTACTCAGCAATCGGCTGACATACATGAACAAGGCCAGCTTTGCCAGGTCTGAAGTTTGGAAGGTCAGGTTGATAATGGGAAGCCTGATCCATCGGCTACCTTCATTCAACTTCACACCAAAGAAGAGGGTGTAGATCAACAACGGTATGGTCAGGAGAAAGACAAAAAGGGCTATCCTTGAAAAAAGGGTATAGTTGACCTGGTGTACAAAATAGATCACCATGATGCCAAGTGAGATGAAGGCCACCTGCTTGAACAGGTACACCTCCGTATTCCCCCTGTACATTTTATAGGCCAATGAACCAGTTGAACTATAGACCACCAGGAGGGACATCAGCGCCAGCAGTACTACCAGTGCCCAGATCACCTTGTCACCCTTCGTTCTATTTAAGATTTGGTTCATTGAACAATTAAATACTAGATAATAATTTAGCTATGATCTTTTACCAACAACCCTGATCACCCCCTAAAGACTCTTCACTATCCTTTTCACACCTTACTTACAGCGACTTAACCGCCTCCTTGAACTGACGTCCCCTATCCTCATAATTCTTGAAGAGGTCAAAACTTGCACAAGCAGGACTCAGTAATACCGCATCCCCCTTTTCCGCCAGCTGGAAGGCCGAATGAACCGCTTCTGCTGCACTGGATGTATTAACGATAACGGTCACGATATTCTGGAAGGCCTCATGAATCTTCCGGTTATCAACGCCCATGCAGACAATGGCCTTAACCTTTTCCTTCACCAATTCATCCAGCACGGAATAATCATTTCCCTTATCTACCCCGCCAAGGATCAGGATGGTTGGCTTATCCATGCTTTCCAGGGCATACCATGTACTATTTACATTTGTCGCCTTGCTGTCATTGATGAACTCCACTCCACGAACGGTAGCCACCTTCTCCATTCTATGCTCAAGTGACTCGAAGGTCTGGATCGCATCCTTGATCTTCTCCTTCCTCAATCCGACAACGGATGCCGCAATCCCTGCTGCCATTGTATTGTATTGATTATGTTTTCCCCTCAGCGCGAAATCGAACACGCTCATGTCAAACTTTTCCTCTCCGGTGTTGACTGTCATCTCCTGGTCCTTGATGAATGCTCCTTGCAATAGTTCTTTTCTCATACTGAACGGTAATGGGTTAGATAGGATGGAAAATTTATTGATATATTTCATGGTCACTTCATCATCTGCACAATAGATGAAGTAATCGTTCTTATCCTGGTTCATCGTTATCCGGAACTTACTGGCTATATAGTTTTCGAACTTATAGTCGTAGCGGTCCAAATGATCTTCTGTTATATTCGTCAGCACTGCAACATTTGGCTTGAAGTACCGGATATCATCTAGTTGAAAACTGCTCACCTCCACCACATACCATGGTTTGGGTTCTTCTGCTACCTGTCTTGCAAATGAATAGCCGATATTCCCCACCAACGCACAGTCAAGGCCTCCATTATGGCAGATATGGTAGATCAGCGAAGTGGTAGTGGTCTTACCGTTGCTTCCTGTGATGGCAATGATCTTGCTGTCACCTGCAAAGCGGTAGGCCCATTCGATCTCACTGATCACCTCTATGCCCTTCGCCCTGATCTTCTTCATCAGTTCATTCTTCTCCGGGATACCCGGGCTTTTAATAACCAAAGAACTTTTCAGGATCCTATCCTCATCATGTTTACCTTCTTCCCATTCAATTCCGGCGGCATCCAATTCCTGCTTATGGATATCCTTCAGCTTGCCGCCATCACTGACAAAACAGTCATAGCCCTTTTTCTTTGCGAGAAGTGCAGCGCCTACGCCACTTTCTCCTGCACCGAGTATGATGATCGATTCATTCATAAAAAAGTGGTTCTTCACGGATCAGGGGGTTCTTCAAAAGCATTGGTTTCACTGCACCACAATTCCTTTCATGTTTTCAGTAAACCTTGGTCTTTTCCGGGATTGGATTCTTACTGGTTTTTCAGTAAAGCCTTAACGGATCTTCAAGGTCACTATTGAAAAGATCACACATAATATGGTCACGATCCAGAATCTTGTTACGATCTTACTTTCATGGTAGCCCAGCTTCTGGTAGTGGTGGTGAAGCGGACTCATCAGGAATATCCTCCTTCCCTCACCATACTTCTTCTTCGTGTATTTGAAGTAGGAAACCTGGATCATTACGCTCAGGTTCTCTACCAGGAATACACCACAGAAAATGGGTATCAACAATTCCTTCCTCACAATGATGGCCAGGGCAGCGATGATACCACCAAGGGTCAGGCTTCCGGTATCCCCCATGAACACCTGGGCAGGATAGGCATTATACCACAGGAATCCCACACAGGCACCTATCATTGCACCAATGAATACCGACAATTCACCAAGGTTGGGGATATACATGATATTCAGGTAATCGGCCAGCAAGAGGTTGCCGCTGGCATAGGCAAACACACCCAGACAAACCCCGATGATCGCACTCACCCCTGTTGCCAATCCATCCAACCCATCGGTGATATTGGCGCCGTTAGACACTGCGGTCACAATGAAGATCACAATAAGGATATACAGCACAGATGTGAACCCCCGCAGTGCCTCCGGCAATAACTTGGAATAATTGAATTCATGCGACTTTACAAAAGGAATGGTGGTCACCGGCTCATTCGCTTCAACGAAATAGCGCGTCTTCTCCTGGAACTTCAACTCCTTCACGGCTGCTTTCGCAGAAGGAGTACCTTCGTATTCCCGCCATGCCTTGGTATTATCATTGAACAATAGTGTAATGCCAATAACCAGCCCCAGACCAACCTGGCCTAATACCTTGAACCAACCGGCCAGGCCATCCTTATCTCCTTTCTTATAAGCTACACCCTGCTGCTGCGCCAACTTCTTAGCCCTCAGTTTGAGGTAATCATCGATGAAACCGATCATTCCCAGCCAGATGGTACTGAAGATCATCAGGCGTACATAAGCTTTATTGAGATCAGCCAAGAGTAGTGTAGGCACCAGGATCGCCAGTATGATGATGATCCCACCCATGGTTGGCGTTCCCTTCTTTTGCTGCTCCCCTGCCAAGCCGAGGTCCCGAACAGATTCCCCTACCTGCTTCTTCAGGAGGATACTGATCATCTTCTTGCCGAAAACTGTCGTAATGATGAGTGACAAAATCACGGCCAGTAACACCCGGGAAGTGATGAACTGAAACAGCGCACTTCCCGGGAATTTAACTCCCATTTCTTTCAACCAGTCAATTAAGTGGTACAGCATGATGGTTTGTTTGTTACCGGCTTGCTACATAGTGTCCAGCTATGCAGCGTTGATTGTAACCGTCCAATTATCGTTGTCAATCCAATGATGCAACTATTGCAACTTGGTTATTCAATTCCTTTTTTAATCCTTCTCACTCACTTATCCAGGTCCGCTATCACTTTTTCAACCTCTTCCTTATCATCGAAGTGGTGTTTCACTCCTTTTATTTCCTGGTATTTTTCGTGGCCCTTGCCGGCAATCAGGATGATATCTTCCGGGCCGGCAAGGCTGAATGCCGTTTTTATGGCCTCCCGCCTGTCCGCTATGGAGAGGTATTTCCTCTTTGCGGCGGTATTCAACCCCGCTTCCATATCCTTAAGGATCTCCTGGGGATCCTCACTGCGGGGGTTATCCGAAGTGAAGATGGCCTTATCACTGAAATCACAGGCGGCCTGAGCCATTACCGGTCGTTTTGTCTTATCCCGATCCCCGCCACAACCCACTACTGTAAAGATCTTTTCATGCCCCTTCCGCAACTGCTGGATCGTCTTCAACACATTCACCAGTGCATCCGGCGTATGGGCATAGTCTACGATCCCGATTATCCTTTCCTTGGGTGATACCACATATTCAAACCTTCCTTCCGCACCACTCAGCACACTCAGGCAACGCAACACTTCATGCTTGTCCTCGCCCAGGCAAATAGCCGCTCCATATACTGCCAGCAGGTTATAGGCATTAAACTCACCGATCAACCTGAAATGCACTTCCTGGTCGTTGATGGTCATTACCAGACCCGTCAAACCGTTCTCCAGTATCTTTCCCTTGAAATCTGCCAGCGAACGAAGACTGTAGAAATATTTTACAGCATTCGTATTCTGCAGCATTACCTGCCCCCTTTTATCGTCCAGGTTGCTGATCGCAAAAGCCTGGCCACCCAGACCATCAAAGAAGGATTTCTTTACCCTGATGTACTCATCGAATGTCTTGTGGTAATCCAGGTGATCGTGGGTGATGTTCGTAAACAACCCACCCCTGAATTGCAAGCCTGCGATCCTATGCTGGTGAACAGCATGGGAGCTCACTTCCATGAAAGCATACTTACAACCGGCGTTCACCATCTGGTGCAACAAGGCATTCAGGCTAATGGCATCCGGTGTGGTATGCGTAGCAGGCAATGCATTCCCGGCAATAACATTCTGCACCGTACTCAGCAAACCGCAATCGTATCCCAGTGATGTAAAGAGCTTATATAACAAGGTGGCTACCGTAGTCTTTCCATTCGTCCCGGTTACACCCACCAGTTTTATTTTTTCAGATGGCCTGTCGTAAAAATTATGTGCCATTATGCCAGCAGCCTCTGCACTATCCTCCACCTGCACATAGGTTACACCTTCGCTAAGGGAATCGGGCAACTGCTCACAAACGACCGCTCCCGCTCCCTGGTCAATTGCTTTTCCTATGAATTGGTGACCATCTGCCTGCACCCCTTTGATGGCAATAAAACAATCTGCTTTCCCCACCTTCCTCGAATCGATCTGCAACCCAGCGACATCCAATCGGAGGTCACCGTTGATCGACCTGATCCTCACTCCGTATAATATTTCCTGAAGGCTGGCCATTAGTTCAATTCAATCGTTACTGTATTACCTTTTGTGATCAGCGCACCGGGTTCAACCGACTGTTCAACCACCTTTCCCTTGCCTTTGGCCACTACTTTCAGGTTGAGGCTTTCCAGCAAATACAAGGCATCCTTTAACCCCATCCCTTTCACACTCGGCATATGCTGCTTTACTACCATTCGCTTCTGAAGAACAGGTTTATAGTCCTGGCCCGCATATACACTCGTCCATTCCATTTCACGGGCAGAATCCACAAAGGGCACTTTCAGCTTCTCCAACACCCTTCTCACTTCATGGCTTTCACCGGCGTAGTAAAAGGCAGAACTGTCTTTTCCCGGCAAAACTGCTGTTGACACCGGCACCTGGCTTCCATGTAAAGCAAAGAGCTTATCGGCTATTTCCCTGAAAACAGGACCGGCAACTGCACCGCCATAATATTTTACTGCATGTGGCTTATTCTTGATCACCACTATTATGCTGTACTTCGGGTTTTCCGCCGGAAAATACCCGGCAAAAGAGGACTGGTAAATGTGATCCGCATAACCCCTATTGCCATTCGCCACCAGCGCTGTCCCCGTCTTACCTGCTATCTTATAGTAAGGCGTCTGCAGGCTCTTGGCTGTTCCATTTGTCACCACACCTTCCAGGCAGGTCTTCAACTGTCTCAGGGTAGCCTCACTACAGATCTTTTCTTCAAGCACTACAGGATCATTCTTCTTTACCACCAGGCCATTCTCCCTTACTTCTTCCACCAGGTAGGGCTTCATCATCCGTCCGTTGTTGGCCACTGCATTGTACACCATCAAGGTCTGCAAAGGGCTCACCAATACTTCATAACCAAAGGACATCCAGGGAAGAGAGGTAGCACTCCAGGTCTTGGACTTTGGTGTCTTGATCACCGGCCTTGTCTCCCCCACCAGGTCGATCCCGGAGAACTCATGCAGGTGTAGTTTCCGCAAGTGTTCTATGTACTGCATTGGGTTCCTGGAGTAATAATTCATGGCCAGTTTCGCCATTCCCACATTACTACTCAACTCGAAAGCCTGTTGTACTGTCACATCTGTCCTGTTGTGACGCTCACTGTCAAAGACCGTCCGGCCATTCACTTTCCACACCCCATTCTCCAAGTTCACATGGTTGCCGATATGTACTTTCTGGTCTTCCAAAACAGCCAGCATCGTAGCCAGCTTGAAGGTCGAACCAGGTTCTGATGCCCTGATGGCGTAGTTCAGGTCCTCCCAATATTCCCCTTCCCCACGTTTCCCAAGATTGGCGATAGCCCTGATCTTTCCTGTAGCGGTTTCCATCACCAGGCAGGTTCCATGCTCCGCTTCATTTTCGATCATCATCTTCAACAAAGCATTCTCGGCAATGTCCTGGATATTCACATCCAGCGTGGTCACGAGGTCATTCCCATTCTCCGGCTCCACTTCGTAACCTTCAACCGGAACTGCAACCCCACCAGCGATAAAGCGTACCAGCTTCTTTCCCGACTCACCTTTTAACAGGCTATCATAAGTACGCTCCAGGCCAACGTTCTGTGCATTCTCCCGCGCAAGGCCGATGGTCCTGTTAGCCAGTAAGCCAAATGGATTCAGTCGCTTGCTTTTCACTTCGGCGATAAAACCACTTTTATTACGGCCCTGGCGAACCAATGGCAATTCACGCAATTGCTTGTACTGGTTGAAGTCAATGTTCTTCTTCAACTGGAAATAGCGATCCTTCTTCCTGAAGCCATACTGCAGCTGCTTTTTGTATTCAGCAGCAGTCTGGTCGCGAAAAATGGCTGCCAATCCAATACTCAGGGAGTCGATATTATCCCTGAAACGCTTTCCATTTTTCTCCCTCAATCCTTCCGCCCCAAAATCTATATAGATATTGAAGAAAGGAATGGAAGTACTCAGCATGCTACCATCCGCACTATAGATGGTTCCCCTCTCTGCTTCCAGGTTGATGATCCTGGTATGCATGCTGTCGCTTTTGCTTCGCCAATAGTTTCCTTCAACGTTCTGTATGTAAAGAGCTCTTCCTAAAACCAACATGGAAAGGATGACAATGCCAATAAAACTCAGGTACACCCTCCACAGTATGTCTCTTTTTACTTCCAAGTGATGGCAAGGTTATGGTTCTGAAAATTACTTTCTGTGCTTACTAATTCGTTTCAACTCAATTGGCCAGGCTATCCTTCAACACAACCGGTGGCGCAACCAGTTCTTTTAATCCCAGCGGCTCTACAGCCTTTGCCAATTCACTCTGCTTACTCCTGAACATCAATTCACTTTTCAGGGTCTTGTACTCAAATTGCATCTCCTTCAGTTCCCTGTTCGTTCGGTTGATATCCTTGATGATCTTGTCAGAATAATGCCCGTTGTATATATAGATAACAGCCAGCACACTCAGGAAAAGGAAGAATGGAATATTCTTCACTATCCACTGATAATTGATCCTGAATCGCTTTTCCTTCTTTACTGCTGCCTGTTCCATACCAGTTAAAAGTGGTTAATCAATAGGACATTACATTTAACAAGTATTCTTTACAAAAACCGTCATCAGAGGTCGGATACTTTAATTTGAACCATTTCGCTACCAATCTCGGTCTCACACCTACTACTTCGTTTCTATCTTTTCGGCCACCCTCAGTTTGGCACTGCGTGACCTCGGATTCATTTTCATTTCCTTTTCCGTGGGCAACACTGGTTTCTTGCCCACCACTTTCAATTCCAGTTTCACCTCCTTATTCTCAAAAGGATTCTGGTCTTCCACTTCTTCAAACACCCCCTTCTTAAAATAATTCTTAACGATCCTGTCTTCCAGCGAATGGAAGGTGATGATGGCCGCCCTTCCACCGGGATGTAATACTGCGGGCAATTGCTGCAGCATTTCCTTCAGGGCACCCAATTCATCATTTACTTCAATGCGAAGGGCCTGGAATACCTGGGCAAAATATTTGTTAGGATTGCCTTTGACCACAGGCTGCACTACCGCCTTGAACTGGCTGATGGTTTGCATCGGCATCTTACCCCGGGCGGCTACTATTGTCCTCGCCAGGGTCCTGGCATTGGTCACTTCCCCATACTGTTCGAACAGTTTATGCAATTGCTGTTCAGCATAGGATGCCAGGATCTCTTTTGCGGTCAGCTCTGATCGCTGGTCCATCCTCATGTCCAGGTCGGCATCAAAGCGGATTGAAAAGCCACGCTCTGCCTCATCAAACTGGTGGCTGCTAACACCCAGGTCAGCCAGCACCCCATCAACCCCATTGATCTTGTGTAACCGCAAGAAACGCTGGAGATACCTGAAATTCTGGGGAACAAACAATACGCGGTCGTCAGCCGGGAGGTTCTGCTTTGCATCAGCATCCTGGTCAAAAGCAACCAGACGTCCTTCCGGGCCTAACTTTTCCAGGATCGCCCTTGAATGCCCGCCACCGCCAAAGGTGCAATCAACATATACACCATCAGGGCGGATCGCCAATGCATCAATGCATTCCTGTAATAAAACCGGTATATGGTAGGCGGATGCCGACAGATCGGCTGGTTCCGTACCCGCGACCTGTATGTTCTTCTTTTTTACCATGCCACTATTGTCCGGGTTCATTGGCTTTAGCCATCACCTGTTGCGCCAGGTTGCTAAATGCCTCGGGTGAGAAAGAGTCAAAGAACTGTTTGTACTTACCAGCATCCCAAATTTCAATTTTGTTTACCGCCGACACCAGTACGATGTCTTTCTCCAGCCCCGCATGCTCCTTCAGGTTCGGCGGCAGCAGCAAGCGTCCTGCTGAATCCGGTTCCACCTCCGTTGCCCCATTCAGGAAATACCTTCTGAATTCCCTTACTTTGGGGTCAAAATCGTTCAGCTTGCTGATCTCCTTATATATCGGTTCCCAACTTTGCATGGGATACAGTGTCAGGCACTTCTCAAACCCCCGGTTGATGACGAAGCGTACCTCACCTTCCGGCATCTGCTTTTTCAGCCCTGCCGGTAAGAGGAAGCGCCCTTTGGCGTCCAGTGTTGCTTCGTATTCCCCGAGAAAACCTATCATTCACATCGTTATGTAAGAAGATTGACATTTATTACCACAAAATAACACTTTTTCCCACTTTCGGGACAAATTTTGGAAGCTTTATTTTTTCCACATGGGAGAAATACGCTCAAAGCTGCCGTAGTTCTACGTTTCAGCCTGTTTTCAGGGGCGTTTTCAACGCCTGTTTGTGGGAAACCTGTGGATAAGCGTGAATTGCTGTGGAAAAGCCAAAATTGGGTAAAGTCGGGAGCACTAAGAATGGAGAAAAAGCCTACCTGCCAGCAGGAAATTCAGGTATCATAGTTTTGCCTTGTCGTAATGGAAGGAAAGAACGCTAACCCCCTTCCTGGTTATGCTCATCAGGCTTACCAAGAGAGTGTCAGGTTGTAATGATTGCCCCAAACAAATAATGAAGTGTAGGAAAGTGGTAAAAAAACGCCCGGTGGATTTCATAACCCGAAATCCATGACCAACTGGACTATTGCTGCCACCTGGCCAACTTCCTATCCAATACCAGTGCCCCTTCTGAAATGGCCTGGGCACGAATAATACCCACACCGGAGGCATACCAAACATCCAGCTGGCCCAGCTCCAGGTCCGGACTGCCGGTAAGGGAAAAAACGATATTAGACCGGACACGTAAAACATTAGTGAAATTGGTTTCTAAAACCTGGTAGGAAGGCAACCTTTCCAGCATGGTTGACTTTGCATCAATGGAAAGATTGATGAGGAATATACTGGCTTTATAAAGATTATCCGTCCACTGCGCACCCGCTCCAGCACTGCTTTTGAGGATATTGATCAACAATGGGCCAGGCTGGGGAAGTGTACCCGGAGGCAGGCCGCCACCGCCTAATAATCCAAACAGGGAATCAAGGTTGAGGCCCAACTGGTCTGCTCGTCCATAGACCTGGTAATCGCCTCCACCACACTGGAAGAATATGCCCTCCCCAAAGAAGCCAATGGTGCTCATTTTATAAAACTTCCTGCCATTGATCGAGCTATCCCCTTCTATGGTGATCAGGTTGTAATTGCTATCCACCCCATTTGCCGTAGAATCAACATATACATAATAAGAGCTATCGCAGGCCGGAAGGAACTCACAACCTGTACAAAGCCTGCCATTACTACCACCATCCGGATCAGAAATTTCCTTCTGGCAACCTGCCAGGGAAAGGCCCGCCAGCATTACAACCAATACGAATATTTGCCAACGCAGTTTCATAAATTATCCTCCCCTTTATTCCTGTTTTTGCACCAATTTGCAGCCCAATGGCAACATCAAATATACACCCGAGATCGCTGAAGATCGAAGATTTCATTTATGACCTCCCGGAGCAGCGCATTGCTGCATATCCACTGGAGCAAAGGGATGCATCGAAACTGCTGGTTTACAGGGAAGGGGAAATTGTTGAGGACAAATACCTGAACCTGGCCGACCATATTGAGCCGGGACATTTACTGGTCTTCAATAATACCAAGGTGGTGGAAGCCCGGCTTTTCTTTTCCAAGCCATCGGGTGGAAAGATTGAAGTGTTCTGCCTGGAACCCCATGAGCGTTACCAGGATATCACCTCTGCCATGCTCCAGACAGGGGGCGTATTATGGAAATGCCTGGTTGGTGGCGCCAGTAAATGGAAACAGGACATGGTGCTGACCAGGGAAACTACCGTTAACGGGCAACCGCTTATCCTGAATGCCGCCATGCAGGAAAGGCGGTCCGACACTTTTGTACTGGAGCTTTCGTGGGCACCGGCCCATTATTCCTTTGCAGAGGTGCTGCACCATTTTGGCGTGATCCCTATTCCTCCTTATTTAAAGCGTGACACTGAATCGAGTGACCAGGAAAGGTACCAGACCATTTATGCCAAATGGGAAGGATCCGTTGCGGCACCGACAGCCGGATTACATTTTACGCCGGCCGTTTTCGATAAACTGGCAGCCCGCCAAATTGAACATTGCTTCGTGACCCTTCATGTAGGGGCGGGAACTTTCAAGCCGGTAAAATCTGAAACCATGGAAGGCCATGAAATGCATGCGGAATTCATGGATGTCAGCAAGACTACTATTGAACAACTCATCCAATATGCCGGTAAAGTCATAGCAATTGGCACAACATCCCTGCGTACCCTTGAAAGTTTATATTGGATGGGCATCAAAGCAGGATTAAACCCGGATGCCAGTATAGATGAATTGGAGATCGGGCAATGGGATGTTTATGATCACCTGTCAGATCACGCTACTTCCATTCAGATTGCCCTTTCACAACTATTGCGTTGGATGGAAAAAAATAAAACAGACCGCATTATCGCCAAAACCCAGATCATGATCGCCCCTGGTTATGAGTTGCGCATGATCGAAGCCCTGGTAACCAATTTCCACCAGCCGCAATCCACACTCCTGCTCCTTGTCTCGGCTGCCATCGGCGATGACTGGAGACAGGTATACAATTACGCCCTGGAACACGACTTCAGGTTCCTTAGCTATGGGGATGGCAGTTTGTTATGGAAGAGAAGCGTGAACCGGTGAGCCGTCATTTAGAATGACGCACACTGCCTTAGCTTTTGGGTTACCGCTGGCTTCTTTTAGTCGACAAGTATGTTCCATTCCGGGTGCCGCTTCAGGTAGGCTACTACCAAAGGGCATAAAGGAATGAGTCGATAGTGGTTGGCTTCCAGGTACTGCAGCGTCTTTTCGATAACAGCAGTGGCAGCGCCACGTCCTTCAAGGCCGGGAGTCACTTCTGTATGTATAAGGTATACCTTCTCGTCCTTCTGCTTGAATTCAATGAAGGCCAGTTCATTGCCTACCTTCATTTCAAACCTTTCCCCTTTGTCGTTGCGCTCAAATGGCAGTTCGATAAATTCTTCTTTCATATGGAAGTTTTAATAGTCAAGGGTCCCGAAAAGACCATTTTTTGCATCAGCGATCGCCTGGTCAACTTCTTCAACTGTATTCATCACAAAATTATCCTTTGCGGCTACCGGCTCATTGATAGGCTCTCCCGACAAGAACAATAATTGGGAGGGTTCTTCTGCACTGATAATGATCTCGTCATTCCCTTTTTCGAATACCACCAGGTGATGCGCCTCAACAGGCTCCATATTCACCACCAGCTTTCCCCTGATTACATATAGCAGTGTCCAATAACCGGGCTTCGCTTCCATTTGCACCCTGCTCCTTTCTTCCATTTCACCAATTACTGAAATGATCGGGGTAAAGGTATCAATGGGCCCTATGGCACCATCAAACGCTCCACTGGCCAGCCTGAAATTCACCCCTTCCTGCTGCAGCACTTGCGGCATCTGGTGGCGATAAGCAGTCTGGTAACTGGGTTCGTCCCATTTCCTTGCCGCCGGCACATTGATCCATAACTGCACAAACTCCTGCACACCTCCTTCGTTTAATATCCGTTGAGAAGGCCCTTCACTATGTAACAACCCTTTCCCTGCAAACATCCATTGAACATCCCCTGCCTGCAAGTTACCTTCATGACCTGCATTGTCCTTATGGTAGCCTTCGCCCTGCAACATAAATGTAACCGGGGCAAAGCCCCTGTGGGGATGAGGATGGATCCTTTGACGGGATCCCGGCCGGATGAGCTCAGGCAATTTGTGGTGCAGCAGGATAAACGGGCTGGCAAACCTGAAATCCTTGTGCGGCAGAGGCTGCAGCACTGTCTCTTCCCTGGTAATGGCTTTCTCCCTGCCCAGCAGGATATGCTCAATGGCTTTTCGCATTTTATAACATTGACTGATTACCTATAGTATTAATCCAATACACCGAACTTGCCGGATTGGAATTCCTCAATTGCCTCGTAGATCTCTTCCTGGGTATTCATCACAAAAGGACCATAACTGGCTATCGGCTCATTGATTGGTTCCCCACTTAAAACAAGCACTACACTGTTCTCCTGGCTGCTGATTGAAATGGCTTCTCCTTCATTGCCAAAAAGCACAAAGCTATGCTTGGGGGCAGCTGTACCATTTACTTCTACATCCCCATTTACCACCAGCAAGGCGGTATTATGACTGGCAGGCACAGTGAAGTCAAGTTTTCCACCAGCATTCAGGCGAATATCAAAAAGATTCACAGGGGAATAGGTTGCTGCTGGTCCCTTCACACCATTCAACTCACCTGCAATTATATTGACCACACCGCCATCCCCGGCAATATTGTACTTGCCCATTTGATCAGCGGTAATGCCCTGGTAATGCGGCTCCACCAGTTTGTATTGTTTTGGCAGGTTAACCCAAAGCTGCACCATTTCAAAAGGTCCACCCTTCTTTGAAAACTCCTCTTCATGGTATTCCTTATGCAGGATGCCTGCACCGGCTGTCATCCATTGAACATCCCCGGGATAGATAACACCGCTATTGCCTGCGCTGTCATGGTGTGCTACACAACCTTTATAGGCAATGGTAACTGTTTCAAAACCCTTATGGGGATGAACATCCACTCCCCTTGGATGGGGTGAGGGTCCAAAATCAAACTCCGCCCCAAAATCCAGCATCAGGAAAGGACTGATCCTGCGCTGGCTGATCCCGCCACCGGGAATGAAATTAAAAACACGGAACCCATCCCCTACCATACCTGGTCTTGCAGGCTTCGGGAAAATTCTTTCTATCGCTTTATTCATGATCTGTTTTTTTAAAAATTATCACCGACTATCGACTTATTGCTGAATTGATCATTCTATCCTGATCGGCAATGCCGCTCCTTTCAAGGCATCATCAACGAACCTGTAGGCATAATGTAGCTTCCTGTTCTTTTCTTCCATTACATCACTGATCGTTGATAACAGAGATGCATACCCGATACCAGCCATTGGCAAAACAGGAACCTCTTCCGTATGAAAGGCAATGATCTTCTTTAACCCTAGGGCCTCTGCCTGCATTTCAGCTTCTATTACCACAACGGAAGGGGAATAGGTATAGAAATATTCAATGGCCTCTTCCGCTGACCGGGCTATCACAAATTCCCATTTTGTACCATCAGGCCTTTCCGCGGCAGGGAATCCTTGCCAAGGCCCTGTCCGATCAACCACCAGCACGGTTATTTTGTTCATATCAACTCCTTCTTTATGGATACAAAACTACATTGGCAGGTTGCCATGGTCCAATAACCCAGGTTAACTTCCTGACTTAACCTGGATTAATTTTCTCAACTTTTCCGGGCGGATTGGTGTAGCATCTTGGAAAGGAACTCAGGGGTCACCCCAATATAAGAGGCAACATACTTCTGGGGAAGTAGTTGGATAAGGGTTGGATAGGTAGAACAGAAATTAGCATACCGATCCTTAGCCGGCAGGCTCAGGTTATCGATCAGGCGGTGCTGGAAGGTTATGAGGGCATTTTCCGCAAGCACCCTGAAGAAATGCTCCAGCTTTGGGATAGCGAGATATAGTTGGTCAAGATCGGCTTTGCTGATCATTAATATTTCACTGTCTTCAATAGCATCAATATAAAGTGTCGCTGGCTCCTGCCTTTTAAAGCTCTTCATATCGCTGATCCACCAGCCGGGAGGCGCAAACTGAAGGATATGTTCAAAGCCATTCTTGTCCACTGAATAACTGCGCAGGCATCCCTGCGTTACAAAGATCGCATGGTTAAGGACCTCACCTTCCTGCAGGATAAAATGCTTCTTCCTCAATTTCCTGGCGCGGAATGACTTCCCTAAAGCAAGCACATCTGTTTCCGACAGGCTAATATGGTTTTGGATGCTTTGTAAAAGAAGTTCAGCTGACATGTAGCGGGAATAATGAGGATTGAATACGATCAGGACTCGAATGGAAGTTCAATTGTAAAAGCCGTTCCCTTACCCAATGCACTTTCCACCTTTATCTTACCGTTATGGGCTTCCACGATCGTTTTCACATAGCTAAGTCCCAGGCCGAAACCTTTTACGTTGTGGAGGTTCCCGGTATGGACGCGATAGAATTTCTCAAAGATCCGCTTCACACTTTCCTTGCTCATACCGATACCGTTATCCTCAATCCTAATCTGCACCCCCTTTGCAGTGCTGGTAGTAGATATTTTCAAGACCAGGTTGTCACGGGAATACTTAACCGCATTATCCACCAGGTTATTGATAAGGTTGGTAAAATGCACTTCATCGGCATGGATTAGGTCCTTTTTGGCATTTAGGTCAACAATGGCATGACCATTCTTGTGTTGCAACTGGAGGTCAAAATTCTCTAAAACCTGCTCAATCACTTCATGCACATGAACAGGCTTCTTATTCAGGCTGATCTCCTGCCTGTCCATTAAGGCGGCCTGCAGGATGGTCTCCACCTGTTTATTCATCCTCCTGTTCTCTTCCTTGATGATACCGGTGAAATACTGCATTTTATCCTTGTCCTGCGAAACCTTTTCCGTTCTCAACGCATCAACTGCAAGGGATATGGTAGCCAATGGCGTCTTGAACTCATGGGTCATGTTGTTGATGAAATCATTCTTGATCTCACTGAGCTTCTTCTGGCGCAACAAAGCACTAACCGTTACATAGAATGCCGCCAGCAAGATCAGCGTGAACAATATGGCACCCCCGATCATCCATCTCAGCTGCCGCAGTACGATATGCTTAACATTTGGCACGATCACCATCATGACCTCTTCCGGTACAAGGCCTTCGAGGTTGGAGCCACCGGGCACCTGCAAGGGATAGATGAATTGGCGGTTCCTGAGTGTATCGTCGATCACCTTATCGAAACCTTTTGACCTTAATTCATCATATGTTAAAAAGCCGGCGTCGGAAGTGATCACAAATTCGAATCGGGTATCTTTGAGGCCATTGGCATCGAAGTTCTTTCTCAGTTTTTCCTCTACTTCAAATGTGGTGAACTTCTCTGAAATAGTGGAAGGCTTCATTAACTCCATCATCAACTGGTCCGATGGCCAGGTAATATTAGGTCTCAGCCTTTTGTTCTTCAGCGAGGGAAGCGTACCCTTCTGTGCCATCAACTCCTGGCCGGTCTGGTCCATTGCCTTGATCACCCTTTCAGCGAGGTGGTCTTCTTTAATTACCAACATGGATCGCAGCCAGGACACCTGGATAACAATGATACCCACAAGGGAAAGGGAAACCAGTATGATGATCAGGGGAAAGATCCGCTTCATGTACACAAAAATAAGTTTGGGACAGGGTTAATCTCCTTTTAGCCTTACCGGCTGCGCGGAATTAACAGAGTTTTGGACAGGTGCACCGCTCCAAAAACCTTGTTCATCAACCCTTATCTAAACGAAAAACAAATATTGGAATTTTTAACAATAATTGTTAAATTAACTTTATGAGTACCATAACCCCAGCAGCAGGTACAGTGTTGATCGCTGACCCCTTCCTGAAAGACCCCAATTTCATGCGAACGGTCGTGTTCCTGTGTGAACACCAGGACGAGGGCAGTTTTGGATTTGTACTCAACCGAAAATACGACTACACCCTTGACCAGTTGATGGCCAGCGCAGAGGGCATGCCCATTCCGGTTTATTATGGCGGTCCGGTACAGATGGATACCATCCATTTCCTTCACCAATACCCCGAATTGATACCCGGTGGCTTTGAAGTGACCGATGGTATTTTTTGGGGTGGGGAATTTGAAAAGGCTATTGACTTGCTCAAACAGGGTAAGATCGAAGCCAACAAGATCCGGTTCTTCATTGGCTATTCCGGTTGGGGGGAAGGCCAGTTAAAAACAGAATTGCAGGAAAAATCATGGATCACCAGCAAGGGTAGCAGGAAACTCATTTTCCACAAGAACCTGCAGGAAATCTGGAAAGATGCGCTGCGCGACCTGGGTGGCGAATATGAACAACTGGTCAATTACCCCATCGATCCTCAACTCAATTAAAAAAGACTTTTACCATGGTGAAAAACCTTTTTGCGATTGCCTTATTCGCAGGCCTGGGTTATGGTGCAATTGCACAAACAAAACCAACCTCAAATACAACAAAGTCCGGCTCAACCAAAACTCCTGCGACGGGCACCAATAAGTATAACGATAATGTGGACGACAGGATGAAAGGTCCCAATGGCGAAAAAATATATATCGGGCCCAACGGCGGCAGGTACTATTTGAAGAATGGCAAGAAAGTTTATGTGGAATATAAAGGCAATAAAAAGAAGTCCTGAACCTTCAGCATCCTGATTAAAAATGCCTGCAACAAACTGAATTGCTGCAGGCATTTATTTTCCAATCAAGGGAAGGCTTACCATTCATCCCCACATGTCCCTCTCGCTACTATTCCCGTTCCCTGATTGCTTATACAAGATTAAACCAAATGTAAACAGTGGTCAAGCGTTGAATCACCCATTCTCAGGAGGGTGAAAAAACGGTGAGGATCCAGACAGGGAAACTAATCCAACTGCAGGGTCTTGTCACGCGGATACTTAACCGAAAACTTAATGGTATATTTTTGTTCCTGCCTTTGGGCCAGGTTAATATTCCAGGTCACTACCCTTGTTTCCTCATCCAGCTTTCCACCTTTGTATTCTGTATCATCCACCTCGATGTCCTTGCTGGTGGCAATAGGCAATTGATCCTGCAATACAAGGCTAATGGGCACCGGTTTATTATTCCTCACCAACAGTTCATATGCCCGAGTATCCTTCTTGTTGCTGCCGATCATTTTCTTCTCCCTGTATTCATTGATCAGCTTGCGTTTCACGATCACCCCATCATCCTTACCTAGTGAGAGTTTAAGGGTATCCCCCTGTGAAGCCGGGTCCAGGTAGGACTTTCCAAGAAAACTTCCTTCGTAAATAAGGCCTGCCTCTCCTGCCAGGAGGTCAAACTCCTGCCAGTTCACCACTTTGGCAGTAAGATAGGCCGCCTCATCCAGTTTAGGTGCCGCATAGTATTCATATTGCGCTGCCATGGTTACCCGCTTCACTTCAATGATATTCACTTTCCCATCTGCTTCAATAGTGTAGGGCTGCGAGATATCAAACCTGGTGGTTGTAGGCTGGTAAACCGTTGTTACAGTAACCGGCTTCGATTTCATTGTTGTAGTGGATACATTCCTTTGGGGTTCATCACTGGCAACACTTCCAGCCGCATAGCCCATTACTACCACTTCCTGAAGTGCTGAAGAAGACAAATCAAGAGGGACGGTCAGGAATCCTTTCACTGCAGTGATCGACCGGCTTTCATAACCCAACGAGCTGACAACGAGCTCAGTTCCCGGCACTACATTGGACAACCTGAATATCCCATCCGCATCAGATACAACTCCTGACGAAGACCCTTTTATAATTACAGAAGCATTAGCGATAGGGGCTCCCTTATCATCCACTACCCTCCCCATCAATGCGGCATTACCTCCAAAAGCAGGCATGGGCGAATACCTGACGGAAGGGTCAATAAACCTCAGGTACCATGGTTCGATGGAAGGTTTCTCATTATTGGTGTTCGGGTTACCGGAGGACAAGGCCACTTTTACCTCCTTCCATTTCTCTCCTGAAGACTGGTACACATTGGCATTGAACTGCAATTCAAGGGGCGATCCGATATCCTTAACCCTGACCGTGTATGTAGGATACCAGCCTGCCTTCTTTACCACGTAACTGGCAGTCAATTTGGTCTGCACCGGTCGGGCAGCCTCCGTAAGGGCATAGACCTCATTGATCGCTTCATTTTTCCGCTGGTTAAGCTCTTGCAATTGAAGAACGATCTTATCTTTCTCCTTTGCCAGGTCCTTAACCATTTTCTGGATCTCCAATTGTTTCGCCAGCACTTCTTCCAGCCTGGTCCGCTGGAAGTCCAGGGAAGCCTTTAACTCTGCCGGTTTGAGCACCACACTGGTGCCCGCAATAGCCTGGTTCTTGACCAGCATATTCTCTTCCTGCTTGTATATTTCCAGCATCTTGTTCTGGCGGTCGATCTGTTCCTGTATGCCGTCCCGCTTGACCTCTAATTGCTTCACCTCTTCCCTCAGGGTCTTCTCATCCAGGAAGTTCTTCCGCATACCAACCGCAAGAATGGTAAGGTCGCCTTCCATTTCAACCTGTATGCTTTGCTGCTCAATATCGGAGGATATACCATCCAGGATGATCTCAGACCTACCCGCAGGCACCGTTACTGAACCTGACCTGAATACCTGTGCCCCGCTCAAGTAGACTGTAACCGATTGGACCTGGGTTTCGGCATTTACCTTTTTGTTCTGGGCAACAACAGGAAGTGCATAGCCAAGCACCACGAGGATAAGGTGGAAAGCAATTCGTTTGTCCATAGCTGTTTATTTTAAGACTGACATATAGACAAGATAGCTGCTCAAATTTTAAGATGCAAACAGCAAGGACCATGATTTTCCAGAACGGACAGGCAAAAAAAATCCCGTTGCCAATGCAACGGGATAATGACTTTTTCCGGATGGTTGGACCCTGTCGGGTATGAATTCTCTTCTTACTAGTTCTTTCCGGTACCGGATCAATAGGATTAACGGGAAGAATCAGCGGGAACCGCTCCTTCAACCAACACGGTCACTTTATTATTGAACACCTCTACAAAGCCTCCCTGGATAGAGTAGCTGGCAGATTCGGACTGGCTTTTATCCTTCAACACCTTCAGCTTACCGGCTTTCAGTGCGCTCACCATTGGAGCGTGCTTCTCCAGCACTTCGAACAGGCCATCCACGCCCGGCAATTGTACACCGTACACTTCGCCGCTATAGAGTTTGCGTTCAGGAGTTAATATCTCTAGATTCATGGAATGCTTTTGAAGTATTAAGACCGGGGTTTCTTATCAAGGTTTCAGTCAGATCCACCTTTATTAAAAAACCCCGGGTAAAAATTATCCTTGTGCCTGGGCCAACAGCTTCTTACCCTTTTCGATAGCATCTTCGATGGTACCTACCAGGTTGAATGCAGCTTCAGGATACTCATCCACTTCACCATCCATAATCATGTTGAATCCGCGGATAGTGTCTTCGATGCTTACGAATACACCCTTCAGACCGGTGAACTGCTCAGCTACGTGGAAAGGCTGGCTGAGGAAACGCTGCACTTTACGGGCACGCTGTACGGTCATCTTATCTTCATCGCTCAATTCATCCATACCAAGGATCGCAATGATATCCTGCAGTTCCTTATAACGCTGGAGGATCAGCTTTACGCGGTTAGCGGTATTGTAGTGGGCATCACCAACGATCAATGGGGTAAGGATACGGCTGGTAGAATCCAGCGGGTCAACCGCAGGATAGATACCAAGGTCAGCGATCTTACGGCTCAATACGGTAGTGGCATCGAGGTGGGCGAAGGTAGTAGCCGGAGCGGGGTCGGTCAAGTCATCCGCAGGTACGTAAACCGCCTGTACGGAAGTAATTGAACCATTCTTGGTTGAAGTAATACGCTCCTGCATCAGGCCCATTTCAGAGGCCAGGGTTGGCTGGTAACCTACCGCAGAAGGCATACGACCCAACAGGGCAGACACCTCAGAACCGGCCTGGGTGAAACGGAAGATATTATCTACGAAGAACAGGATGTCCTTTCCTTTACCGGTACCATCTCCATCACGGAAGTATTCAGCGATGGTCAGACCACTCAGGGCAACACGTGCACGGGCTCCGGGGGGTTCGTTCATCTGGCCGAACACGAAGGTAGCCTTGGATTCCTTCAGCTCTTCAAGGTTCACTTTCTCCAGGTCCCATCCGCCTTCTTCCATGCTGTGCTTGAAACCTTCACCGTATTTCATAATTCCTGCTTCGATCATTTCGCGCATCAGGTCATTACCTTCACGGGTACGCTCACCTACCCCAGCGAATACGGACAGACCACCGTAACCCTTAGCGATATTGTTGATCAGTTCCTGGATCAATACGGTTTTACCTACACCCGCACCACCGAACAGACCGATCTTACCGCCTTTTGCGTAAGGTTCGATAAGGTCAATTACCTTGATACCAGTGTACAGTACCTCGGTAGCAGTACTCAGGTTCTCGAATGCCGGCGGCTTGGCGTGAATGGCACGGCCATTGGTCTTCGAAACTGCAGGCAATCCATCAATGGGGTCACCGGTTACATTGAACAGACGGCCATTGATACCATCACCGATAGGCATGGTAATGGGCCTGCCGGTGTCAACAACTTCCATTCCACGTACCAGGCCTTCTGTACCGTCCATGGCAATACAACGAACACTGTCTTCACCGAGGTGTTGCTGTACTTCCAGCACCAGGGATTCGCCATTTTCGCGCTTTACTTCAAGGGCACTCAGAATTTCGGGCAGTTTGCCATCGAACTGTACGTCCAGTACGGCACCGATGATTTGTTTGATCTTTCCTTTAGTTGACATATATGAAGACCTTTTAAGGTGAGGTTTTCGAAATTTGCCGCAAAGGTAAGGGTTGCCTGCCAAAATTCAAGAAAAGACAATGGAATTTGGGAATAATCGGGATGTCGCGCCTTCCCACCGGCGGCAAAAGGGTATTATCCAGCCACAAGCCTGCCCAACTTGCCCAATCCAGTATATTTTTCTTTAATTTGATCCCATGCGCAAGACCTTTTTCTTCCTCCTGGCCGTCCTTTTTTTTGGACTCGGCCTATCCTGCGGCAACAGCCAGCCTGGCGAAGCCCCCAAAACTATATCCAGGGATACCAGCATCCTTCCCGGCAACTCCTATTCTGAGCTATTTTTCGATAGCCTGGACCTTGAACGATTCCTGGAAACCAGGAAACTCCCGGACACCGCCCGATCACTGATGCGGAACTTCTACAACCAGCGGAACTTCCAATATGCATGGTTCGACTCTTCAGGGCTGGCCGAACAGGCTGGCGCCTTTTGGAATTTGCAGGAAAACTATATTGCCTACTCCGGCGACAGCAGCATTTATAATCCATTCCTGCAGGGCTGGGCAGATTCTGCCCTTGCATATGGTAAAAACGCCATACCCTCGAGCATCAGGCCGGAGGTAGAGTGGCAGCTTACCCTCCAGTTCTTCCGCTATGCCGCCAAGGCCTATATGGGCGACCGCCACCTCAACGAGAGGGACCTCCAATGGTTTATTCCCCGTAAAAAAGCCGATATCCTGTCTTTGCTCGATACCCTGATCAAGGAAAAAGGAAAGTCCATCAGTTCCTATGAGCCTGTCAACCGGCAATACCAACTACTTAGGGAAGAATTGAAGAAATACCACACCATCCAGGCAGAAGGTGGCTGGCAACCCCTTGTTCCCAAAAAGAAGAAATACCAGCTGGGCGACAGCCTTCCCGAGATCAGCCAGATCAAACACCGGCTTTACCTGACCGGCGATTTCAATTCTCCCGACACCTCCGATCTTTTCACACCCGAACTGGAAGCCGCGGTAAAAGGATTCCAGCGCCGCTATGGCATGAAGGAAGACGGGGCAATTGGTGGCGGCACCCTGCGGGAAATGAACCAGCCCATCGAAAACCGCATCAAGCAGATCCTGGTGAATATGGAGCGGATCAGGTGGGTACCGGAAGAACCCAAGGGAGATTATGTACTGGTGAATATCCCGGAGTTCAAGGCCCATATTTACGAACAGGGCAAACTCGTCTTCGACATGAATGTGGTAGTGGGAACAACCCAAAACAATACAGTGATTTTCACCGGCAAGCTTAAGCACGTGGTATTTAGCCCATACTGGAACGTCCCCCCCGGCATCCTGAAGAATGAAGTCCTGCCGGGCATCAAACGCAACCCCAATTACCTGGCCAGACACAATATGAAATGGAACGGAGGCCAGGTTAGGCAAAAACCCGGACCCAGCAACTCCCTTGGCCTGGTGAAGTTCCTGTTCCCCAATAGTTATAATATTTACCTGCACGACACCCCTTCAAAAAGCCTTTTCAAGCAGGAGAAAAGAGCCTTCAGCCATGGCTGCATCCGGGTTTCTGAACCCAAGAAATTTGCCCAGTGGATACTCAGGGATGAAGCCAGCTGGACGGACGATGCCATCAATGCAGCCATGAATGCCGGCAAGGAAAAATATGTCACAGTCAAAAAAGACATCAATGTTTTCATCGGCTATTTCACTGCATGGGTAGACCGCGATGGCAAGCTCAATTTCAGGGATGATATTTACGGCCATGATAAAAGAATGGCGGATAAGATGTTTGGAAAGTGAGAAGAGGAGGTTGTGGAGATGAGAAGATGAGAATATGTGGAGATGTGAATGTGTGGACATGTGAACATGTGGTCCTTACGCCAACCAGAGGAGAGAAATATAATCCTTTCATCAGTGAAACTTTTGGACAACAGATTACTTCCCATTGTCCCCATTGTGTCTTATGACCAACGGGTATAAACAACGAAAGCAATTTGGATATACGTTTGTTGACATTACCCGACAGTAAGCAAAGTGATCATGGCATTATGAAAATGTGGAGATGTGAAAATGTGGAGATGTGAAAATGTGGAGATGTGGTCCTTAGGCCAACCAGTGGATGGAGAGAAGTTTTATCCCTTCCCTATTGAATCTTATGAACAACGTATAACTTCCCCTCGCCCCCGTTGTGTCTTATGACCAACGGGTTTAAGCAACGAAAGCCATTAGGATATACGGTTGTTGACATTACCCGACAGTAAGCAAGAGGCTGTAAAATGAACTGTGTCAAAGGTTAAAATTATTAATGACCTTTAACACAGTTTTTATGCTAGACAAACAACACCCTGATTATGACAGCCTTCAGAAGAAGGCCTTAGAGCAATTGCGCTCTGGCAAGTCGCTTTTCGGTAAAGACGGAGCCTTTGCCCCCATGCTAAAACAGTTCATTGAGGCAGCCCTTGAAGCTGAGCTAGAGGAGCATCTTGACGATGAGCAACGTGATAATGGCAATCGCAAGAATGGGAAGAACAGTAAACGGCTTAAGACAGCAGAAGGGACACTGGATATAGAAACTCCTCGCGATCGGGATGCATCCTTTGAACCACAATTAGTCAAAAAGCGGGAGACCATTTTAGCGGAGAGCCTGGAACATAAGATACTGGGGCTTTATGGCCATGGAATGAGTTTTCGGGATATTGCATCACATATCAAGGACATGTATGATACTGACATATCTGCGGCTACATTGTCTGCAATCACCGATAAGATTATCCCACTGGTAAAAGAATGGCAGAACCGGGTCTTGGAGCCGACCTACTGCATTGTTTTTTTGGATGCCATGTATTACAAGGTCAAGGAGGAAGGCAAAATCGTCACTCGCTGTGTTTATAATATCCTGGGAATAGCTCCAGATGGCCGAAAAGACTTACTCGGGATGTACATAGCCGAGAGCGAAGGGGCCAACTTTTGGCTAGGAGTGCTCAGCAATCTGCAACAGCGCGGGGTTGCCGACATCCTGATTGCCTGTATTGATAACCTTAAGGGGTTTGCCGAAGCCATAGCCAGCATATACCCCAAGACTGAAGTGCAAACCTGCGTGGTGCATCAGATCCGTAACTCGCTAAAGTATATTGCCAATAAAGACCAAAGGCCCTTTTTGGCTGATCTTAAGCCAGTGTACCAGGCGGTAAGCCTGGATGAAGCTGAACAGCAATTACAGGAATTAGAAGCTAAATGGGGTAAAAAGTATCCGATTGTCATTGACTCCTGGCACCGCAACTGGAGTAAGTTAAGGACATACTTTAAGTATTCCCCGGCCATCCGAAAACTAGTATATACCACCAATGCCATAGAGGGCTTCCACCGGCAAATCCGAAAGGTAACCAAAACAAAAGGGGCATTTACCTCTGATATGGCACTATTGAAATTGATCTATCTGGCAACCATGAACATCCAGAAGAAATGGTCAAAACCCCTGCCAAACTGGGCACTTACCGTATCCCAACTGTCCATCATTTTTGGTGACCGGTTGAAATTGATGATATAAAATCCTCTATACTGATCAATAATTATTGCAACTTTAGATCATTGATCAACAGTGCCAGAATAATTATTGATCAGCATAGAGTTTTGATCCAGATCCTTGAAATAAAAATTTGAAACAGTTTATTTTACACTCCCGTAAGCAAAGTGATAATGGCATTATTAGCTGTTGGTGATAACACCAACAGCGGCTAGAAACAACGGATTTAGGGGCAATTCCCTTACAGATTCCCACCCATTGGTTAGCGCAAGTGCCACATATTCACATTTTCACATATCCACATGTCCACATTCTCACATCCCCTCATCTCTCCCATCCACCCCCCAGGGCCTTATACAACTGCACCAGGGAATTCAATTTTTGCTGGAGCGTAATGGACTCCTGTAATTCCGCGTCAAAAAGGGCATTCTCCTGGACGATCACTTCCAGATAGGAAGTATAACCATAATTGTATCTTGCCATGGAAAGTGCCAGGGCCTTCCGGGCGGCTTCTACCTGAATCTTACGCTGGTCATATTCCTCTACCAAAGTCCGGTAAGCAGTGAGTGAATAATCAACATCAGCAAAGGCACTCAACACCGTTTGCTGGTACTGGTAGATCAACTGCTCGGTCCGCTTGCGCTGCACTTCCACCAGGCGTTTGTTCTGACCAAAATTAAAAATAGGACCGGCAAGGTTGGCAAACCCGTTGGCTACAAGTCCCTGTGAGCCAAGGAATGTGGATAATTGCGGACTGGCGAACCCCAGCAATCCTGTAAGGCTAAAGGAAGGAAAGCGATTGGCTTCTGCCACTCCAATACGCTCAAACTGTGCCTGCAGGTCGTTCTCGATCGCGCGGATATCCGGACGCCTTACCAGCAACTGCGAAGGAAGGCCAACCGGAATATCAGGGGTAATGACCTGGTCATAATTGCTAAGCCCCCTATCCAGGGTCCCTGGCCCCATCCCCATTAACACCCGCATGGCATTCTCAGTCTGAACGATCTGTCTTTGGATATTAGGGATCACTGCAGCAGCAGCAGCCTGCTGGGTTATAGCCTGGAGCTTATCCAACTCTGAAACATAACCGGTATCGAAACGGTTGGTAAGTATCCTTGTATTCTCCTTCCTGGATTCCAGGGTTCTTTTGGCAATGCCCAGACGATTGTCCAGGTCCCTCAACAAGAAATAGAGGGTAGCGGCTTCCGCCACCAGGCTTACTTTAAGGGCATTCCGGTTGTCTTCTGTGGCCAGCATTTGGGCAATCGCGGCCCTGTTGGCATGTCTCAGTTTGCCCCAGATATCGATCTCCCAGTTCAACACACCAAAGGCATTCAATACCCCTCCATCAAATCCCCCGGCTACCTTTTGCGCTTCGGATCCCGCAGATCCCCCACCTGCGCTCAATTGGTAATCAAACCTGGGATACAGATTAGCTTTTACCACCCCGGAAATAGCCCTTGACTCTTCTACCCTTGCGGCAGCAGTAAGAAGGTTACGGTTACTGTCCAGCACCCTTTTGATATAGCGCTGCAGGACAGTATCCTGATAAAGTTCGAACCAGGCCATCAGTGCAGAAGTATCTTCAACAGGGCCTTCCCTGTAACCAAAGTCCATGGATGTTTCCGGGCGACTATATTTTGGACCCACCATACATGCCGACCCAACAACGGTAAGGACCAGTAAGGAAAATATAATTCGTTTATGCTTCATGGTTAGTTGCAGGTTCAGGTGAAGAATCAGCTTTCTTTTTTGCAAGCCTTTTGTTGCGTTCGATCAATACAAAGAAGGATGGTATCAGGATACAACCGACTACTGTTGCCGTGATCATACCGGCAAACACCGCCATACCCATTACCTTTCTCGCCTCAGCACCGGCACCTGCCGCAGTCAGCAGCGGTACCACACCCAGGATGAAAGCAAAGGAGGTCATCAGGATAGGTCGGAATCGAAGCTTCGCGCCTTCAATTGCCGCCTCTAATACCGGCACCCCTTCTTCCATCTTCATTTTTGCAAACTCTACGATAAGGATGGCATTCTTGGCATTCAACCCGATCAGCATTACCAGTCCTATCTGGGCAAACACATTATTTACATAGCTTTCCGAAGATATCCTGGCCAAAAACAGGCCCAACATAGCTCCCATCACTGCCCATGGTGTTCCCAGCAATACTGAAAAAGGCAATTTCCAACTTTCATACTGCGCTGCCAGGATCAGGAATACAAACAGCAAGGCCATGGCAAATACCTGGGCACTTTGCCCCGAAGCTGCCTTTTCCTGGTAACTCATATTACTCCACTGGTATCCCATACTGGCTGGCAATGTCGCCTTGGCCACTTCCTCCAATGCATCAAGGGCCTGGGCCGAACTGTAACCCGGCGCTGGCGAACCAGAAACTTCCGCAGACCGGTAAAGATTAAACCTGTTCGTGTATTGGGGACCGGTAGTATCTTTTACAACAGCGAGGGTGGCCAATGACACCATATTCCCTTGTGCATCCCTGATGAACAATTGCTCAAGGTCATTAGGCTTCATGCGGTATGGCGCATCCGCCTGCACATAGGTTCTGTACTGCCTGCCGAAGGCATTGAAGTTGTTCACAAAGGAACCACCCAACATGGCAGAGATGGCACTGTTCACATCATTCAGGGTAAGCCCCAACTTCTCTACTTTTTCCTTATCCACCTGGATGCTCTTTTGGGGAACATTGGACCGGAAAAGGGTATAGATACTACCGATCTCAGGCCTTTCCCTGGCAGCTGCTATGAAGCGCTGTGCCTGTTCAGCGAGATATTGCGGAGTATTTCCAGCCCTATCCTGTAACTGGAGGGTAAATCCGGAAGCATTACCAAGTCCCGGAATTGGTGGCGGGCCAACCGCGATAACAGTGGCTTCAGTAATCTTGCCGGTAACTATAGCGTTGATCTGACGAATGATCTCCTTATCTGTCTTACCTCTTTCATCCCACTTCTTCAATTGCACGAATACTGTGGCAGTATTGGGCGCAACCGTACTGGAAAGGATATTATAACCATTGATCACAGTATAGGATTCAATGCCCTCTATCTCTTTAATGATCGTTTCAACCTTACGGGAAACTGCATCGGTTCTTTCAAAGGATGCAGCATCCGGCAGGATAACCCCCATTAGGAAATACCCATTGTCTTCTTCAGGCACAAAGCCTGCAGGAACCCGCCTGCCCAGGACAACCGTTGCAAATACAATTACCCCCAACACAATCAAACTCATCATCACCTTCCTGGCAAAGAAACCCGCCACACCGATGTATCCATTGGTGAATTTGTCGAAACCCCTGTTGAATGCGCCGAAAAACCGCGCCAGCAACCCTTTGCTTTCTTTCTTCGGCCTAAGGATCATAGCAGCCAGGGCCGGGCTCAGTGTAAGCGCATTAAAGGCAGAAAGCAATACTGACACCGCAATGGTAATGGCAAACTGCTGGTACAACCTTCCGGTGATTCCACCAGTCAGGGCCACCGGTATAAATACGGCTGCCAGGATTATGGCAATGGCCACCACTGGGCCGGCCACCTCTTTCATCGCCTTTTGGGTAGCTTCTTTCGGACTGAGCCCATGCTCCATATGGTGCATTACCGCTTCCACCACAACGATCGCATCATCTACCACGAGACCTATGGCCAAAACCAGACCTAGCAGGGAAAGAACGTTTACAGAGAAACCAAGCAGGGGAAAGAATATAAATACCCCGATCAGCGAAACCGGAACGGTCAATAACGGGATCAGGGTTGCCCTCCAGTCCTGGAGGAAAATAAACACCACAAGGATCACCAACAATACAGCCTCCAACAAGGTATGCAGGATCTCTTCGATACCCGCTTCGATCGGCAAGGTGGTATCCAAAGAAAACCGGTACTCCAGGTCATTGGGGAACCTTTGCTTTACTTCCTCCATTACTTTATGGATCGATTCCGCCACCTCGATCGCATTGCTTCCCGGCACCTGGTAAATGGCCATTGTTGCGGCTGTCTTCCCGTTCAGCCGGCTGTTCTGGAAATAGTTTTCCGTTCCCAATTCAATCCTTGCCACATCTGACAACCTCACCAGGGCGCCATTGTCCTTGGACTTCAGGATGATCTTACCAAACTCCTCTGCACTGATCAACCTTGCCTGAAGCTGGGCAGTATAGGTATTTTGTACACCAGGCAAGGCAGGGTTGTTTCCAAAACTACCGCCAGGATAGATATTGTTGTATTCCCCAAGGGAATTCTTCACATCGTTTACTGTAATCCCCAAAGCCTTCATTCTGTCAGGCTTCAACCATACCCGCATGGCATATTCTGCACCCCCAAACACAGTTACGTCACCTACTCCCTTGATACGCTTGATCTGGTCAACGATATTGATGTATACATAATTGCTTACGAACTGGGCATCATAGGAATTATTAGGGGAAAACACAGATACCAGCACTAGCGGAAAGGACAATGCCTTCTTGGTATTCACCCCCATGTTCTTTACATCAACCGGCAGGAAAGGATTGGCCATGGCCACCCTGTTCTGGGTAAGCATATTGGCATTATCGAGGTTGGTGCCCACTTCGAATGAAACCTGGATGGTGGTGGTACCATCATTGGCGTTGATGGATTGCATGTACAGCATTTCCTCAACCCCATTTACCTGTTGCTCGATGGGGGTAGCCGTTGTTTGCTCAACGTTAACGGCGTTAGCACCGTTATAAGTACCGGAGATCTTGATCATGGGTGGTGTGATCTCAGGGTACTGTGAAATAGGTATGCCCCTCAGGGTTAACAAGCCGAGCAGGATGGTAAATATGGAAATAACCATCGCCACAATCGGTCTTCGTATAAAAAACTTACTCATAATACGCGCAGTTGATTAGGTAAGGACATTTGTTTCTAATTGGCAATGGTTGAATCATAATCCCATTTCATTTGGATTGGCTTGATGGGCACCTTGGGATTCACAATGGCATTTCCAACAATGGCTACCCTATCGCCTTGTTTCAACCCTTCATTGATGATCCAATTGCTACCAACCCTTGCCCCTACCTTCACAACTTTCGGCACAACTTTATTACTATCATTCACCAGGAATACCTGGTAAATACTTTGCAGTTGGTTGATGGCTTGCTGCGGTACTATAACAGCGGCCTTATGTTCCTCCGTCTTGAACCTGACCTTAACATACTGACCCGGACGAAGCACACCCATTGAGTTGGGAAATACCGCCTGGATCAGGATCGACCCTGTTTGCGCGTCAACTTCCCTATTGGCCAGGTCAAGCTTACCTGTTTGCGAAAATGTATTGCCATCACTCAGGATAAGCCGAACCGGGAGGTCCTTATTCAATACCCCATCACCACTCTTTTGGAGACTTGCAAACCGCAAAAGCTCAGCCTCGGCAATTGGGAACCTTACCCTTACATTACCAGTTGAAGAAATGGTAGTGAGTGGTTGGCTGACAGTCGGCACCTTGCCAACATAATCACCCACCTGAGCTGATGAGATGCCAATAATTCCAGAAACAGGCGCAGTGATCCTGGTATAGCCCAACTCAATATTTGCGGTATTGAGGGCTGCTTCTGCTATTCGCACCTCCTCCTTTGCTGCCTCATAAGAAGCCACTGCCGCATCAAGATCCCTTTTACTCAAAGCATTCATTTCTGTCAATGGCCGTACCCTGTCAAGATCTGCCTTTGACTTCGCCAAAAGCGTCCTGGCACGACCTACCTGACCAGCGGCAGCATCGATCCTGGTCCTGATTGGCAGGTCATCCACCGTATACAACAACTGCCCCTTTTTAACTACTGAACCTTCCTTGAAATGAATGCCGGTTATCCAGCCTTCCACCCTTGACCTGATCTCCACATCGGTTTCCCCTAAGGTCTGGCCTACATATTCTGAATAAACCGGGATATCCCTCTGGCCTGCAGTAACTACATTCACTTCCGGGATAACGACTGCCTTCTCTTCGGACTTATCCTTGCAGGATGGCAAGACCATAAATAACAAAACTGGAACAAGTGCCCAGCATCTTTTTGCGTGAAATGTCATGTTGATCGTTTTGCTTTGATTGCACAGTTAATACAGAGGGAATAGACCAAGTGGACTTTACTGGAATATTGGAGAATATATTAAAGCAGGTTTTGAAACCTGATCATCTAACCAACGGAAGGAATATGATAAAATGTATCCCCTTAATTTTTGGCACCCTTCTTCATGAAATACCGGAAGGCCAATTGGGCCAGGGTCAATAAACCTGCCTGTTTTAAGGAGGCTGTCAATTGTTTTGCCCCGGATTCCGGGATCTTTTTCTTCAAGAGCAGGCTAAACAAAACACTTCCCAGACCAAGTGCTGCACCAGCATACTTCCCGGAAATCATCGAGGGAAGTAAATTACCGATACCGGCCTTCAATGACTCCCTGGGCAAGGCCCTGGCCATACCCCTCAACTCGCTTTCCTGCAAACCGATCTCTGCCTTGAGTCGTCTTTGCTCTTCCTGCAAATCTGCAAGGGTATTGATCTGGAATGGCTCACCCTGCCTGTTCGTTATTTTGTGTTTCCTCATCTTCATCTTTTTCAAACAGCACCCTGATGACGGTATTGGTCACAAGTGGCTCAATGTATTTTTTCCTGAAAACCAGTACCAGAATAAATAACAGGATATAGATAGCGGTAATGATACCAAAGCCGTAGAATAAGCTGCCGGTAAGTTCTGCAAAGAGGTACCCTGCCATGATGCTGATAAAAATCAGGACAAAGAACCCTACCAGGAGCAAAACCAGTAAAGCCACCAGTATACCCGCCAGCCGCGATGACTTTTCCGCAGCCTGCATCTTCATCAATAGCAACCTGTTCTGGAGGTATTCGCCAAACTTACCCTCCAGGGATGAAAAGTAGTCCTGCTGTTCGTTTTCCATAACTTAACCGGTAAATTTTTTAGCCTTATCCTCAAAATCCTGCGCCCATTCCTTTCCCTTCTCTACGGCATCTTCCATTTCAGCCCCAAATTTTGAAAGGACATCCTTGGCATCTTCCCCGGCTTTCCCTGCTGCAGATTTCAGGTCGTCGATGATTTCCTTTCCCTTGTCACTGGTAAGCAAGATTCCAAGGGCCGCACCGGCTGCTGCACCAAGCAGTAATCCAACAAGGAACTTTTGATTGTTTGTCATGCATTGGTATTTTAAGGATCAACTCATTATAATAAATTTACACTTAAGTTTTTACAATAATAAAGCCATTACCCTTCTAATTGCTATTTCACAGGCATTAAGCCGTTAAATGATGGCTTTCCCATTTTTTAACCTTCACCGATATCCGGGTCCACAAATGACGAGCGCCTGCTACTGCCAGAAAGCTATAATTCAAGACATCTATCTAACTTGCACCCGGTCTTTCGCTCTAAAACAACCAAAATGCGCATCATTCCTGTAATAAACCTATCTACCGCCAGATCGTTCCTGGAAGCTCATGTTGAGTTGAACCGTCAAAACCCCAATTTTATACGTCCCCTGGACCAGGACGTCGAAAAGGTTTTTGACCAGAATGCAAATAAAAATTTCAGGCACGGCGAATGCCAACGTTGGCTTTTGGAAGATGGGAAAGGAAAGCTCATCGGCAGGATTGCGGCATTTGTCAACAAGAAATACAGGAACAAAGGGGATGAACAACCAACCGGGGGTATGGGTTTCTTCGACTGCATCAATGACCAGGAAGCTGCCAACCTATTGTTCGATACTGCAAAAAACTGGCTGGCAGAACGGGGAATGGAAGCCATGGATGGACCCATCAACTTCGGGGAAAGGGATAAATTCTGGGGCCTTTTGGTGGAAGGATTCCAACCTCCTCCCTATGGCATGAATTATAATCCTCCCTACTATAAAACACTTTTCGAAAACTATGGGTTCCAGCCCTTCTATTACCAGATCTGTTGGTCCCTGCCCGTTTCAAGCGAAAATGCACAACTGCAAAGGAAATTCTACGATGCCCATGACCTCCATGCAGCCAATCCCGCACTCAGGGTGCAGATGGTCAAACGAAACAACCTGGAAAAATATGCCATTGACTTTTCCAAGGTTTACAACCAGGCCTGGGCCAAGCATGAAGGCAACAAGGAGATGAGCGAACAACAGGCCATCAAGCTCTTCCGTTCCATGAAACCCATCATGGATGAATCGCTTGCCTGGTTTACCTACCATAATGACGAGCCCGTTGCCATGTGGATCAATATCCCGGACCTGAACCAGATCTTCAGGCATTTTAACGGCAAGATGAACCTCTGGAACAAGCTTCGGTTCCTGTATTACCAAAACAAAGGGGAATGCAATCGCTTTATTGGGATCATCTACGGGATCATTCCGGCTTTCCAGGGCACTGGTATCGATTACTACATGATAGTAGAAGCGGAAAAGGTGATAAAGGAAAGGGGCAGGTACAAGGAACTCGAACTGCTTTGGCAGGGTGACTTCAATATCAAGATGCTGAATATTTCCCGCAACCTGGGCGCGACAGAAAGCAGGCGGCTGGCAACTTTCAGGTACTTATTCGATCGTTCCAGGCCCTTTAAGCGTCACCCCTTTATCGACTAGTAGCCCGATGGCTCACATATCCTCTTCCAGGATATCCATTTCAAGCGCATGTTGCTTCAACAGCAGGTAATGATTCCTAAGTGATTCCAACAAGCCATAAGCACGATAGGGGTACCAGTGTGTGGCAGCAAATTCCCTGATCACTCCTGTTACTTCCGGCATATAAACATGATGGATATTCGGAAAAAGGTGGTGGGCGAGGTGGTAATTGAAATTCCCTAACACCAGTCTGGCAAGGGGGTTGTCCAAGCGGATATCATTGGTGGTCAAAAACTGGTGTACCATCCATGAAGAAGGCATTTTACGATCGGCCTCCGGCACCGGAAATGAATTGTGGATATTGGCATGTGGGGTCAGCAAGACCAGCAGCGCAAAAACACTCGCAGTAAACAGGAGAACCAGAAAAGCACAAAAGGCCTGTCCCAGGGTGTACCCTCCCAGCCAAACAGGCAACACCAGTACATAGGTAATAAACACTGTCTTGAAAAAGAACAACTTAAAATATTCCACCAAGGGGATACGAACCATTTTCCTGATGGTCCGGCCAGCATCAAAAAAATCCTTGAAATCCCTTACCAGCAGCCAATTGGGCAAATAAAGTGGATACAGGAAGAACATCAGCCAATGCTGGTTCCTCGTAAAAAAGTTCTTACCAGCTTTACCTGCCACGTTGAAAAAAGCAGATTGCTCGATATCCGTATCCCATCCATCAACATTGGGGAAATTGTGGTGCATCAGGATATGCCTTTTCTTCCAGATATAACTATTGGCACCCAGCAGGTCGAATAACAACAATACCAGCCCTTCCCTGGACTTATTGCCATACAGTGAGCCATGAACAGCTTCGTGCACCAGGTTCAGGAAGATCAGCACGATCAGTATGCCCATAAGGAAATAGGCTGTATAAAGGAAGGCAGTGGAAAACCAACCACTCACTGCCAGTCCCCAAAGACCCAAATAGAGCAAAGGGAAAATAATCGACCTGGTCCGTGCCCAATGGATCCTTGCAGGATGGATGTACTGCATCCGCTCCTCCACCAGGCGCTTCAATTCCAGGTAATCCTTCTTCTGCCCGGTATTCTGCTGATAAGTAGGTTTTTGGACCTGCATGATGACTGAATAAGGTTTTCGACAATTGTCATTCATTCCGGAATTAACCCATTAAACAAATTTACAAAGTGAAAGCATCAAAGCGAGGCCCGTTTCGAATATTTGCTGGTACTAATCCATTATTTTTGAGCCCCATCAAGGACTACCCATGAAGAGAATTGTAGAAGTCAACAATAAGGAGCTGGCCCGTATCTTTCTAGAGATCCCCCTGGCCATTTACAGGGGCATACCGCAGTGGATCCGTCCACTTGATAAGGATATCGAAGAGGTTTTTACCCCGGAAAAAAACAAGGCATTCCGGCATGGGAAAATTAACCGTTGGGTTATGCTTGATGAGAATGGAAATGGGATCGGGCGAATTGCCGCATTTGTAAATAAACAATACCGCAACAAGGGCGACGAACAACCCACCGGGGGGGTCGGCTTTTTTGAATGCATTAACGACCAGGCCGCAGCAAACCTCCTTTTCGACACGGCAAAAAACTGGCTCAAACAGGAAGGCATGGAAGCCATGGACGGGCCGATCAATTTTGGGGAAAGGGATAAATGGTGGGGACTGGTGGTGAAAGGGTTCCAGTCACCACTCTACTGCATGAACTACAATCCTCCCTACTACCAGCAGTTGTTCGAAACCTATGGGTTCAAGGCATTTTTCAACCAGATCTGCTTTGGTATGCACCCAAAAGAAACACTGCACCCTAAGTTCTTTTCGCGCCATAGGGAAATTGAAAAAGATCCCGGATTTTCAGCCAGGCATATTGACATAAAACAGCTGGATAAATATGCCCTGGATTTCTGCACTGTTTACAACAAGGCATGGGCAGGGCATGCAGGCAATAAACAACTCAGCCCTGAGCAATGCCGCAAGCTGTTCAGGGCCATGAAACCTGTTATGGATGAAAAGATCGTTTGGTTTGCCTATTACAAAGAGGAGGCAATCGGCATTTTCATCAATCTTCCTGACCTTAACCAGTGGTTCAAATACCTGAATGGCAAATTTGGCTGGTGGCAAAAACTAAGGTTCCTCTGGCTAAAAGCGACCAAGCGCAACCCAAGGTTTACCGGGCTGGTCTTTGGGGTGATCCCGGAATACCAGGGAAGGGGGGTGGATAGCTACCTGATCGTCGAAGCCGCCAAAATCATCCAGCACAAACTCCACTATTCCGAATATGAGATGCAGTGGATCGGTGATTTCAATCCCAAGATGATCGCTGTGGCTGAAGCCCTTACCCCGATCAGAAGCAGGGAGTTGACCACCTACCGGTACCTGTTCGACAGGGAAAAGGCATTCAAGCGCCACCCCTATCTATGAGTCACTTCAACAAAAGGAACCCCAGGTAGTAATACATTAAAAAAGCAACGAATCAATTAGCGGGGAATTGACAATTGAAGATGGCAATTCTTTGGCTAACTTAGCCGCCTATGGAACAGTTCATCGTTTCGGCAAGGAAATACCGACCCCAGAATTTTTCTACTGTTGTTGGACAGGCACATATTACCACCACCTTAAAGAATGCGATCCGCAACCAGCAATTGGCGCATGCCTTCTTGTTTTGCGGACCAAGGGGGGTGGGCAAGACTACCTGTGCCCGTATCCTGGCTAAGACCATTAACTGTGAACATCCAACTGCAGACGGCGAAGCCTGTAACCAGTGCCATTCCTGTACTTCCTTCAATGATGGCACATCCCTCAACATCCATGAACTGGATGCCGCCAGTAATAACTCGGTGGATGATATCCGCTCACTGGTAGAGCAGGTAAGGTTTGCCCCCCAGGCCGGGAAATATAAAGTGTATATCGTGGATGAGGTGCACATGCTCAGCGCAAGTGCCTTTAATGCCTTCCTGAAAACCCTGGAAGAGCCACCACCCTACGCCATATTTATCCTGGCAACCACGGAAAAGCACAAGATCCTCCCGACCATCCTGTCCCGTTGCCAGATCTTCGATTTCAAGCGGATCACCACCAATGATACTGTTGAACATCTACAGGAGATCTGTGAGAAAGAAGAGATCAAAGCCGAGCAGGCCGCACTCCACCTGATCGCCCAAAAAAGCGAAGGCTGTATGCGTGATGCCCTGAGCATCATGGATAAGATCGTAAGTTTCACCAATGGCGAATTGTCCTATCGGAACACCCTAGAACACCTCAATATACTTGATGCAGATTACTACTTCAAGTTGATGGAATGCATGCTGAACCAGGACCTTAGCGGGGCCATGCTATTGTATGATGACATCAACCGTAAGGGCTTTGAGGGTGATATGGTCCTTAATGGCTTTGCGGAATTCCTCCGCAACCTGCTCGTAAGCAAGGATCCCAAGGTGGCTGCCTTGATGGAAGTGGTAGAGACATTCCGTCCCAGGTATCTTGAAATGGGCGCGAGGGTAAGTCCTGCCTACCTGGTCAGTGCCCTAAACCTGGTGACCGAAGCTGAGATGCATTATAAGGGTGCAAGAAATAAGCGTTTACAGGTAGAACTGGCATTGATCAAACTTTGCTATCTCCAGCAAGCCATTGAGCTTACCGGGGAAAGTGGTAAAAAAAAACTGATGGAAGTACGGCCGCTTAATTTTCGGCTACTCCAACCCGTTATTGCCAATCCTTCAGCGGAACAGGGAAGACCGTCACAACAACAACCAGGTGTCACAACCAGGGAGAACGGCGCCAAACTCATCATAGAGGAGCCGGTTGCCAGGAAGATCATGGAACAAGCGGCCGTAAAGACCCAACCTGTTCAACAACCCATTCCGGCTCCGCAGGCAAGTGCCCCAACCTTACCTCCACAACCCCAGCCATCCCAGGTTAACAACCCTGCACCTAAAGCTGGTAAACTGGGGTCACTGGACAAGATCAGGCAGAATGTAAGCGCGGCAACAGCCAATAGCGGCAGCATACCAAAGATCGAATTGACCGACGAGCTGCTTCGCAAAGCATGGATCGAATTCACCGACATCCTGAAAGCAGCCAAAAATCCTGCTGTACCAAGCTTTGAACTGGCCGAACTGAGGATCAATGATGCCAACAGTTTCCAGGTGGTAACGCCGAATAACCTGCAGCAGAAATTCATTGACGGACAAAGGATAGAACTCTCTGAGTACCTGCAAAACAGGTTCCATAACAGGGCATTGACTTACCAGGTGGTCATTGAAGCAAGGGAGGATTTTGAATTGACCACGGAAAGGCCACTGAATTCAAAAGAAAGGTTCCAGGCCATCATTGAACAATACCCGCTTGTAAAGGAGCTGAAGGACAGGCTTAAACTGGAATTGGATTATTAAAAAAAACGCCGCTTGGAAAAGCGGCGACTAAACCATAAGAACCCTCTATCACTTCCGGGAGGGAGCATGCTGCTTCGCATGATGAACATGCGACTTCTTTGCACCTTCGGAAGAATTTTTTGCCATTTGGTGCTTTTCTTTCTTTTGCCCTGTTTTTTCAGTGGCAGACGGATTTGTTTGCGCCATCAATACACCTGTGGTGAGTAAGCTGAACAGGCCGATAAAAACTGACTTTTTCATTTCTTAAGAATTTAGTTTGACCAATAATTTAACCATCCAAATTTGGCCAAACCTTCTCTTTAAAAGTGTTAACGATGGCTCCAATAACAGCAGGTTAACCCTTGTTAATCCTGTGTAATTTCGCCTAATTTTAATAAAGGAATCCGGCAAGGGACTCCATTAACAAGCGCTTAACCACAAGCGGATGTTTATCACCCCAAATGACACCAACTTTGCCTAAAAGAATCTTCCTCAACATTATGCGTGCAGCAACCTTACGATGGATGGTGGTCATATCAGTTGCCATTGCTGCAATTATCCTGCTTGCACAGGCCTTTTGGCTTAAGAAGATTTATGAACTCGAACAGAAGAATTTCAATAGCGATGTAGTAAAATGTATCCGGGGATTAATGGAAGACATTGATATCGCAGAAAATCCCGGAGTACAGCTCCAACAGCTGGTAGAACATCCCACCCCGAACAACTTCCGCATTAAACTAAACCGGGTTCCTGATGGAGACTCGCTCGCCTACTACCTGGCCAATGAGCTGCAGGACTTCGGCATCATTTCTTCCTGCATTGCCAGCGTATATGATCACAATAAAAACGAATTCGTCTATACCAAATACCTGCTGCATCCGGCAAACAGCAATCCCAAAGAAAGCCGCTATACGCTCCCGGAAGATGCCCTTCCTTATACCTATGCATACCTGACCTTTCCCAACCGTGAACAATTCATCCTTCGCCAACTGAATTACTGGATCCTGGGAACCATCATCCTGCTGCTCACCCTCCTGGCGATGGCAGGCAGCCTATTTCATTTATACCGGCAAAAAACATTAAATGAATTACAAAGGGACTTTGTCAATAATTTCACCCATGAATTCAAAACACCGCTGGCAGTTATGAAGCTTGCAGCAGAGGTGATCACCAATCCCGACATCACCACCAAGCCGCAAAAACTGGAACGCTACGGCAAGATCATCAAGGAACAGACCGAACACCTCCAAAACCAGGTGGAAAGGCTACTACATAGTGCCACTACAGACCAATACGAACTACCCCTACAGTTGGAAAAAACCAACTTAAACCAACTTGTAGAACAAGCCGTAGAACAACTGGATCCATTGATCAACCAAAGGGCTGTTAAACTTGACCTCCACCTTGCAGATGACTTGCCTGATATCCTGGCAGACAGTTCGCATATAGAAATGGTTATTGTGAACCTGGTGGAAAACGCGATAAAATATTCCAAGGATCCCCACGTGATCATTACAACGGAGTCAACCAATACCAACGCTGTACTATCCGTGAAGGACAATGGCATTGGTATAGAGAAACAATACCTTCCCTTCCTTTACAAAAAATTTTATCGTATCCCGACAGGCGATGTGCATGATGTAAAGGGCTTTGGTCTTGGCTTGAACTTTGTGAAAAAGGTGGTGGATGCCCACCGCGGTAAGATCAATATCCAAAGTATTCCGGGAATTGGAACCATATTCAGTATCACACTACCATTACAACCATAAGACTATGCAGGAAAAGGCAAACATTCTATTGGCAGAAGATGACGCCACCCTATCCATGGTGATCAGGGAATCACTTGAAGAAGCAGGTTATAAGGTCATAACTGCCGACAACGGGCAGCAAGCCATTGACCTATTCAGCAAGGACAATATCGACATCTGCCTGCTGGACATCATGATGCCGGTAAAGGACGGCTTCTCTGTAGCGAAAAAGATCAGGCAACAGACCGACCTCACACCAATCCTATTCCTGACAGCGAGGTCCCTGGAAGAAGATAAAATAAAAGGATTCCTGACCGGGGCAGATGACTATATCACAAAGCCCTTTAGCATGGCGGAATTGCTGCTGCGGATAGAAGTCTTCCTAAGAAGGTCAAGGAAACTGCATGCAGACCAGGCCATATCCTATAAGATCGGAAACCTCGATTTTTCTTTCACTGACCTGAAGATAAACACCCCCAATGGAACAGTTCCATTGACCCAGAAGGAAGCCGAGTTATTACTGTTCTTTTGCAAGCATCCTAATAAGGTACTAAAACGGGAAGAGATATTGCTGAATGTATGGGGCAAGGATGACTATTTCCTTGGAAGGAGTATGGATGTATTTGTGACCAAGCTGCGGAAGCACTTCAAGGCGGACCCGAACATCCAGCTGGAAACCATCCATGGAATTGGATTCAGGCTGAATATTCCTTAACAGGGAAGGACCCCACGGCGTCATTATACACCACTTAACCACTCAATAACATATGTAAACGGTGAATTAACAAATGTAAATGAAAGCTTTGCGTCAGATAATCAATAATAATGACGCGCGTAAAATTGCTGCTGCTCTTTTTGGCATTTTTTGTTACCGCCAGCTTACCTGCACTCAGCCAGCCACCCAAAAAAACAATAAGCCTTACTATTGACCAGGCAGACAGCATCTTCTTACGGAAAAACCTCCTGCTGCTTGCCCAGCATTATGAAGTAAATGCTGTTAGTGCAAGGGAAATCCAGGCAAAATTATATGACAACCCAACCTTCAGTACAGAACTCTCTGCCTACAATCCTTCAAAAGGTTGGTTTGACCTGGGAACCAATGGCCAGAAAGCTTTTGCTATAGACCAGCTGATCTACCTGGCGGGAAAAAGGAACAAAAGAATCGCACTTGCAAAAGAGGACACCAAACTAGCGTCCTATCAATTTGAAGACCTGATCAGGACCCTTAAATACACCCTGCATTCCAGCTATTACACCCTGCAGTACAACCAGGAAATCATTGACCAGATCACGAGTCAATTAGACCTGCTGGGTAGTATTACCGCCGCTTATGATAGCCAGGCGCAGAAAAGGAACCTTTCAGAGAAGGATGTAGCAAGGCTGCAAACGGAATATATCCAATTGAATGCTGAACGGAATAACCTGGTCACCGCTTCATTGGAAGCGCAAAACAACCTCGGGATACTCCTGGATACCAGCGCTATCGTTACTCCGCCAAGCGGCACCATACCTTCCATCAGCTCCTCCAACCTACCGGGAATGGATAGCCTCTTGAACCATGCCCTTAACTGGCGCCCTGACCTGAAACAACAGCAAACCCTAGCAGCCCAATCAAAGCTTTACCTCAATTACCAGAAAGCATTGGCCGTACCGGACCTTAAAGCCGGTGTTGGTTATGACCAAAACGGCAGTTACGTGCCCCATTATTATAACCTGCACCTTGCCATTGACCTGCCCTTCTTCAATAGGAACCAGGGCAATATTAAAAGCGCCGAGCAGCAGCAACAGGCAATCGATTATCAGCTGAAGGCCAGGCAACAATCAATAGAATGGGAAATCACTACTGCCCTTGCACAGTTTTACCAATTCGACCGGGACTACCAGGAAGCCAGCCGGAGATTCAATAAAAACTTCCCGCTGGTGAACAGGGGCATGATCGAAAACTTCAATAAAGGCAATATCAATATCCTTGAATTCCTCGACTTTTTCGAAAGCTATAATTCAGCCATCAGGCAAATCAACCAGCTGGGCCTTAACCGGGCGATGGCTTACGAACAACTTCAATTTGTAACCGGGATCAAACTATAAATCAACAGCATGAGGCCACTACTCCTTTTCAGCATCATGATAGCATTTACTGCTATAAGCTGCAACCATCGCGAATCCTCGCCAGAACAACCATTCTCCCTCACTGATACCATGCTGGCAAAGATCAGTATAGAGGAAGTGAAGGAAGAGCCGGTACAAAGTGAATTAAAACTGAACGCCAGGATCATACCGGAAGACAGGAAAATGACGAACGTGTTTGCTGTTGTAGGAGGGTATGTTACGACATTAAATGTTTCCCTTGGTGACTATGTTGAGAAAGGCCAGGTATTGGCAACCATCAGGAGCACAGAAATAGCCGCGTTCGAAAAAGAATACAGGGAGGCTCAAAGCGACCTGATCCTTGCCGAAAAGAACCAAAAAGTAGCACAGGAACTCTATGGCTCAAAACTCAACACCGACAGGGATGTTGCAGCCGCTCAGAAAGAAGTGGACAATGCACAGGCAGAATTGCAAAGGATCAAGGAAGTGATGAGGATCTACCGGACCAATAAGAGCTCCCTTTACAACATAGTAGCCCCAATATCAGGCTATATCATTGACAAGAAACTCAATGCCAATATGCAATTGCCCAGCAGCTATGATGAAAGCGTCTTCACCATTGCAGAGCTGGATGAGGTTTTCGTATCAGCTAACGTATATGAAACCGACATCTCCAAGATCAAAGTAGGAATGCCTGTTGAAGTAGAAATGCTGGGCTATCCAGGCAAAAGGATGAAAGGCCGAATTGACAAGATCCTCAATATCCTTGACCCTGACAGTAAAACTTTAAAAGTAAATATCAGGATGGGCAACCCGGGCCTGATGCTGAAGCCGGATATGGTAGCTACAGTGTTTGTACAATACAATGAAGGCGACACCATGCCATCTGTTCCCAATGAAGCCCTGGTATTTGATAAAAGCAAGCACTACGTGATGGTCTATTACAAAAAGGAGAGCATTGAGACCCGCGAAGTGGTTCCATACAAAACATCCGGAAACCGAAGCTTTATCCAAAGCGGTCTCCAAACAGGGGAAAAAATTATTGGCAAGAATGCCCTGATGATCTACGATGCCTTAAATGATTAAACCAAGGCCCAACTACCATGAATAAATTCATTCGAAATATAGTCGCCTTCTCCCTGAAGAACAAGTTCTTTACCTTCTTCATGGTAGGGATACTGGCAGTTGCAGGGGTGGTCAGCTTCATCAATACGCCAATTGAAGCATTCCCGGATGTGACCAATACCCAGATCATTATCGTTACCCAGTGGCCCGGAAGAAGTGCGGAAGAGATTGAAAGGTTTGTGACCCGACCGATTGAAGTGGCCATGAACAGCGTCCAACGCAAGACCAATGTGAGAAGCATCACCATGTTTGGCCTCAGTGTAATGAAGATCATCTTTGAGGACGATGTAGATGATTTCTTCGCCAGGCAACAGGTAAACAACCAGTTAAGGAATGTGAGCTTGCCGGAGGGAGTGGAACCTGATATCCAGCCGCCCTATGGCCCAACCGGCGAGATCTTCAGGTATGTGCTGCGAAGCAAAACAAAGAACAGCCGGGACCTTCTCACGATCCAGAACTGGGTGATCGACCGGCAGCTAAGATCCGTTCCGGGAGTGGCGGACCTGGTAGCCTTTGGAGGGGAACAAAAGATCTATGAGATCCAGGTAAATCCCGCACAACTAACCAAATACGATATCACCCCCCTTGAGGTATATAATGCGGTGAGCAAAAGCAACCTGAATGTGGGCGGTGATGTGATCGAGAAAAACAACCAGGCCTATGTAGTAAGGGGAATCGGTTTACTCAACAGCATATCCGACATTGAAAACATCATTATTGAACAACATGGTGATGCCCCTACCCTGGTCAGGAATGTTGCGACCGTTAAAGAAAGTGCAGCTCCGCGGGTGGGCCAGGCGGGTCTCGACGAACAGGACGATGTGGTAGAAGGTATTGTTGTAATGAGAAAAGGGGAAAACCCGGCCCAGGTCCTCCAACGGGTAAAGGAAAAAATAAATGAACTCAATGAAAAGGTATTACCCGCGGATGTGAAAATGGAAACTTTCTATGACCGCGACAAGCTCATGGAATACTGCACGGAAACAGTAATGCACAATCTTGTTGAGGGAATCATCCTGGTAACCGTTGTGGTCTTCCTGTTCATGGCCGACTGGCGAACCACCCTTATCGTATCGATCATCATTCCCCTATCCCTTCTGTTTGCCTTCTTCTGCCTTCGCCTCAAAGGCATGAGTGCCAACCTGCTTTCCCTTGGGGCAGTTGACTTTGGCATCATCATAGATGGTGCCGTAGTGATGGTAGAGGGGATGTTTGTGGCACTGGACCACCTGGCACATGCAAGGGGCATGGACAAATTCAACAAACTCGCAAAACTGGGCATCATCAAGAAAACAGGAGGCGAACTGGGAAAAGCTGTTTTCTTTTCCAAACTCATTATCATCACAGCGCTGCTCCCAATATTTTCATTCCAGAAAGTGGAGGGCAAAATGTTTTCCCCGCTCGCCTATACACTAGGCTTTGCTTTACTGGGCGCATTGATCTACACCCTTACACTGGTTCCCGTACTTTGTTCCATCCTGCTGAATAAAAATGTAAAGGAGAAAAAGAACATTTTTGTAACCACCATCAACAAGTATGTCACCAATGCCTTTCTCTGGTGCTTCCAGCACAAAAAACAAAGTTTGGGCATAGCCATACTAACCCTGGTCATCACTTTTGCTTCGGCGAAATTCCTGGGTACTGAATTCCTGCCCCAACTGAATGAAGGGGCCTTATGGGTAGAGGCGAAAATGCCGATGAGCATGAGTCTGCCAAAAACAGTAAGCATTGTTCACGAGCTCCGCAAAAAGCTGAATGAATTCCCGGAGGTAAATGGCGTTCTGTCGCAAACAGGAAGAAGCAACGACGGCACGGACCCAAGCGGATTCTATTACGTACAGATGCAGGTAAACCTCAAGCCGAAGAAGGAATGGAAACGTAAGATAAGCATGGATGACCTGATCGAAGAAATGGACAAGAAGCTGAAAGTTTACCAGGGCATCAACTACAACTATTCCCAGCCCATCATCGATAATGTTGCAGAGGCAGTAGCAGGGATGAATGCCAATAATGCGGTTAAGATCTTCGGGGATGACCTTGACAAGCTGAATGACCTGTCCAATAAGGTACTGGAGCAGATCAGGAACGTAAGGGGCATCAAGGACGCCGGCATCCTGAGGAATATTGGCCAACCGGAAATGAGCGTTATCCTTGACGAGGAGAAAATGGGCCTTTACGGCGTTTCCATTGCAGACGCGCAGGCTGTGATCGAAATGGCTATCGGCGGCAAGACAGTTACCCAAAAATATGAAGGCGAAAAAAAGTTTGATGTAAGGATTAGGTACCAGCCCCAATTCAGGCAGGAAGAGGAGGATATCATGAACCTGAAAGTACCTACCCTGAAAGGCACCAAGATTCCACTGGGCGAGATCGCCACCATGAAAAAGCTGACAGGTCCTGCTTTTATCTACAGGGATGCCAATAAGCGATTCATTGGCGTGAAATTCACGGTGAGGGAAAGGGACCTGGGAAGCACTATAGCTGAAGCCATGGCAAACGTAAACCGCTCTGTAAAGCTCCCTAAAGGGTATAGCATTGAATGGACAGGCGAATTTGAAAACCAGGTAAGGGCAAGCAAAAGACTGGCCCAGGTAGTTCCCATTAGTTTGATCGCCATATTCATCTTGCTGTTCATCACATTTGGCAATGCCAAAGATGCTGGCCTGGTACTGCTCAATGTTCCCTTCGCTTTAATAGGAGGCATTCTGGCCCTTCATATTACCGGCATTAACTTCGGCATCTCAGCCGGTGTAGGCATGATCGCCCTTTTTGGCATCTGCGTTCAGAATGGCGTTATCCTCATCAGCGTTTTCCACCAGAACCTGAGAAACAAAATGGAGCTCAACGAGGCCATTAAGAACGGCGTGACCAGCAGGATCAGACCGGTAGTCATGACTGCCATGATGGCCATGCTCGGTTTATTACCGGCAGCTACCTCTACGGGTATTGGATCGGAAAGCCAAAAGCCACTGGCCATAGTGATCATTGGAGGATTGGTAACAGCCACCATCCTTACCTTGATGGTATTCCCGATCATCTTCTGGATATTCTACAGGAAGAACAACCCCAGCCTGGAGCAATTATAATTCTGCATACTTTTTATTTGTAACAGACAGGTCATTAATGGCCTGTACTGTTATAAATAGAAGCCTGGTAGAACAGCAGGTCCTTGTAGATCCGGAAAATATAGGACTGCAAGGCAGACCAACATTCCCGGCCTATGGCCAGGATATCATCCAGTTCGTTACTAAAGAATTCCTTGCCGTTGAAATAGGCATAGCTGGCTTCAAGGTACCGGTCGATTTTTGACTTCAGCTCCTGGCTCTCTTCAAAAACCCCTTCCTTACTGAACAATTCGAGCATCTGGCGGAAATCTGGTTCATCCTTGGTTTTAAGTCCTGAAACAAGGGCATCCGCATGCTCCAACGTCAGGCTTTCACCCGCATAAACAGGGTTCAGCTTTTCGAACATGGCATTGGAATGATTGTAAAATTCATTAGCCCTGTTCCGCCAGATAAAATATTGCTCATACTGGTCCTTTAACTTGCCGGCCTCACCGCGCCTTGCTGCCAGCCAGTAACTGTTCCTGAACATCCGTTCATCGAAATCCTGTAGCCGCGATCGCCAGGCTTCCGCCTCCAACTTTAGCCTTTCGATCAACTTGCCTATATCCCCTTTACCCATCCTTTGCCCCTCGAAATCAAATGAACTGGTTTCGACACGGCCGTCTGCAATGGCCTGCAAGGTCTCTATATCCTGCTCCGCACCGCTGATCTTCTTCAGGATGGAAGCCTGTTCATTTGTACACAATGCTTTCACAACATCAACAGACACTTCTTCATCCGCAACACTCATCTGTTTGTCCAGGTCCATTTCACTCATTGGCCGGCCGTCATAACAGCCATTAAAGACCTCAGGAAAGGCATAATACTGGATCAACGCATTGTATTTTCCTTCAAAGTCCTTTTCAGTAATGAGTTCCTGTTCAGCCTCCCCTGTAGAAGCCTGGCTATATACAAATGCGGTCATGGAACGCTGCAAACCCAGTTCATCCGTAAAGATGGTCCAGGCAGATCGATCATCAATGGCCGCGTCCATTTTAAGGCTATGGAGGTGGGCGATCCGCTCTGCGGTGGGGGGATGGGAAGCCCATTGGTCTTTGAAGTTGACGCGGGTAGCAGACTCGCCGGAAGCAACCTCGTGCGTGATCAATGGCAACCCATTATTGATGGGCAGCTGGTATTTCCTGGCCAGTTCCTTCATTACCAATCGCTGGCCGGGATAGAAATTCTGGCTCACCTCATTCTTCCGGAACCAGTCATTGCAGGTATCCAGGACTGACTGATAACCCGAATCAGCCATTTCCAGCCGGAGCAATGCGGATTCCAGGTTATTCGCACCGCTGACCGCAGCAGCTACTGCATCCGCATGGAATTCCATTTCCCGGGAAAGGCCCATATAGCCCTTATTGACCAGGCCATAGAGTTTCCTTAGGACCCATTGGATACCGTTGACGATCTTCACGGTAATGGTCGCAAAAAAGGCAAAATACCCGCTGACAGCTGCCCACTTGTCCAGGAAAGCCCCATAACCTGTATTGTCATAGAGCATATTGAAGATGATCCGGTTAACCTGGTAGACAAAACTTCCCAGCTTCATGCTTCGCTGGGAAAAGTGGCCAAGTTCATGGGCCAGTACCGCACTGAACTCTCCCCTGTTCAATCCATTGACCAGTCCAAGCCCAACCACCAGGTTTTTACGGACAGGCAGGAACATGCTCCAGAAACCCGAATCGTAGAACACGCTCGCATTAACATCGGGAGCCAGGTACACATGCTTAGGGAAGCGGGCATTGGTCGCTTTGGAGATTTCACGAATGAAGGCAAATAGGGCAGGCTGGTCGGTTTCCTTGATTTCCATATAACCGGATACGTCCTGCCGACTGACATTGAAAAGGAATTTAACCAGGAAGAAAAAAACCATCACACCAAGGCCGATCACCCCCAGGCCGATCATGATGACGAGGAATTTAGGCACCGTTACGATCATCAGGACACCACCATAAACACAGGCGGCGGCGAAGGCAAATGCGGTTACTACCAGCAAAAGGTAGACAATAATGAACAAGGCAATTAAACCCACCACCTTTATCGCTTCTTTCCTGAAGGCCGCTGATGGTTCTACTATTTTGGGCGATGGTCCGGAATGCTGGAAAGGGTATTGGATAGAGGTTTCCTGCATGAAATTGGTTTTAACCCAAAAAGATAGGAAATAGAATCCGCAAATAAAACAGTCCGGGCATCATTGGAAATGGGCTATATCATCACAAAGCAACCTCAAGGGTTTCATCCATCAGGAAGGACGGTTCCTTAAAACTGAACATTACCATCCAGAAAACCCCAAACCTCCTAACTTCGCACCCCATGAGCGACACTTTACCACACGATTCCGTAGTGCCTTTTAAGGATTCAGACCAAAGCAAGAAGCAGCAGGTGGCAGAAATGTTTGACCAGATCGCTTTTCGTTATGATTTCCTGAATCGATTCCTGAGTGGTGGCATTGATGTGTACTGGCGCAAACGTGCAATTGCTGAATTGAGGCAATTGAAGCCCCAAAAAGTCCTTGATGTGGCTACGGGGACAGCAGACGTGGCCATCATGACCATGAAATTTCTGAAACCCGAAAGAATAATTGGCATAGATATTTCAGAAGGGATGCTGGAACTGGGAAGAAAGAAGATTGCTAAACTAAAGTTAAACGACAGGATCGAGTTGCAATCGGGGGATTCGGAAACAATAAAATTCCCGGATAACTCGTTTGATGCGGTGACTGTAGCCTTTGGTGTCCGCAATTTTCAGGACCTGCGTAAAGGATTATCAGAAATGTTCAGGGTGCTGAAGCCCGGGGGGAAATTGGTGGTATTGGAATTTTCCAAGCCTAAAGCCGCCGGGTTTAAGGGATTGTACCAATTATACATGAACCTGGTGGCACCCGGCATTGGAAAATTGTTCTCAAGGAACAAAGCTGCCTACCAATATCTGAATGATTCCGTACAAGCCTTCCCGGAAGGAAAAGATTTTATTAACATATTAGCAGAGACAGGTTATAGCCAAACCTATCTTAAAAAGTTGAGCCTAGGAATATGCACTATTTATTGCGGAACAAAATCAGCAGCAAAGCCCGATTCATAATCATTATGATGGTCTGCCTTTTGGGCAGTACCGGTTCCTATGCGCAACTAAGAGGCGGATTAAATCTCCCGGACAACGACGACAAATGGTACCATATCGGTATTGTGGTGATGGGGACCTCCAACCGTTTCCAGATCAACCAGCATCCGAGGTTCCTGCAGTATGATAGTGTGATGGTATCCAACCCGGAGAACAGTTTTGGGTTTGGCATAGGGGGCATGCATACTTTCCGGATCAGTAACCGATTCGAAGCCAGGGTGGTATTTCCCCAATTGCTTTTTGTGAACAAATCCATCCGGTATCACCTCAAATACCCCGACCCCAGTAATGAAGAAACGCCTGTCATGAACCAGAATGTGGAATCCATCCTGCTTGGCTTACCCATTCAGCTAAAACTTAAGTCAGACAGGATTGGCAATTTCAGGGTCTACATGATGGGGGGCATCAAGTTTGAGACAGATCTTTCTTCCAAGGCCAATGCCAGGAATGCAGAGAACTTTGTAAAATTGAAAAAATCTGATTTCGGTATTGAAGCTGGTATCGGATTCAACTTCTACCAGAAATTCTTCATCCTTTCACCGGAGATCAAGATCAGCAATGGCATCACCAATGTACATGCCCGCGATGAGAGCCTCAAATTCTCGAATGTCATTGACCGCATCCAAAGCCGACAGATCATCTTCTCCTTAATATTTGAAGGGTAATAACCCATCAAGAAAAATAAAGCCACCGACGAAACCGGTGGCTTTATTTTTTTTATTGAACATTATTATATATTTTTCTAATGCGAAACCCATTATTGCCTATCATGGAGCAATAATCTACCATACTGGTATAGCTGGTATCCATTCACTAAATCAACCGTTGGCTGATCCAACGGTTTTTTCAACCAAACACAGGAAGTATGCTGCTACCAATCGGGGATGACAACAGCGATCGCCACATTACACCCATTGTTACCTGGGCCCTTATCGCTGTCAATATTGGCGTTTTTGTTTTCCTTCAGGGGCTGGGAAGTAATGCAGCCTTTACTTATGCTTTTTCCACTGTACCGGGCGAGATCCTGAGTAACAGGGATATCATTACCGAGGGCAAGTTGGTCAGGGACCTTGCTTCGGGGCAGGTTTTTGAAATGCCGGGGCTACAACCCACCCCTATTCCTGTTTACCTGACCATGCTCACTTCCATGTTCATGCATGGCAGTATTGGCCACCTCGCAGGGAACATGCTCTACTTGTGGATATTTGGAGACAACCTGGAAAACCGGCTTGGCCACTTACGCTACCTGCTTTTCTACCTGCTATGCGGCATTATAGCATCCCTCTCCCATGTAATTTTCACCCAGGTTACTGGTGCGGACCCACTGATTCCCAGTCTTGGCGCTTCAGGGGCCATTTCGGGGATCATGGGCGGATACCTGTTACTATTCCCCAGGCGAAGGGTGAATGCACTACTCGGATGGTTTATCATTGCCATTCCCAGTTGGGTTGCCCTTGGCATGTGGATCCTCCTACAGGTGGTCAGCGGCTTTGGCTCAATTGCCGGTCAATCTGATGGTGTAGCCTATGCTGCCCATATCGGCGGGTTTGCTGCCGGCTTCCTCCTGATCAAGTTTTTTGACAGGGGCGCCCCTACCCCTCCAACACCAACGCGCAAACAACAATGGGTGTATAGAAGGCAGGCCCGTAACTGACCCTGCCGATACTTGAAATTAAAAACTGGAGAAGGTATTGATCCTGCTGATCAGCGACTGGTAGCAGTTCTGGATGAGTCGTTCAGCGATCTGGTTCCTTGAAGGAGCATAGTCATCATACCGGTTATTGATCAATGCCCAATCTTCGTTGGTCAGCGCCCTCCTATCCCCGGTATAGGTTGCCCATTCCTGCTTCCAGTCCAAGCGATCCGGGAACCTGTCGTAAAGGATATTGCCATTGCTTTCCCTGTCATATATCCTGCACTCAAGGGTGGCATAGCTGGACATGAATTTTCGGTTAACCCTTACTGTTGCATATACAGTTTCATAAACGGGCCTTGGGGGGTTGGATTTGGTAGAACCTGTTTGTATCTGTTTGGACCGTTGATAGGTCCGTGAATCCTGGTGCACCTGGTCAACAAAAAGGTCCACGAAATTCAGGTCCACGATCCTGTCCGGCACCAGTTGCCTTGACCTTAATTCCCAGTCCGTATAAAAACGGACATTCCTGAAAGACCTTGCATTGAGGTCCCTCACCATTTGCTGTTGTAGCCAGTCGTTCTGGAATCCCCAGTAGTTCCAACCGAAATTGTAATAATTCACTGGGTTGACCAGTACACGAATGGTGGCCTTCTCTGCTGCCAGGGCAAGCATTTGGTTCACATCCTTAAAACCGGGATAGGCCTTTGCTGCCTTTTCAAAATTATCATATGCCATTTGGGCGTATTGACGGGTGCTATACCCCATAAAGGTCATGCCTGCTTCATAGTATTCTTCTGCGGCCCTCAACTTTACCCTGGCAATTGCATCAGAGGGGTTCCAGGGATCGGGCACAGCCGCGCTGGCCGCCGCTGAAGCCCTGATCTGGTCATGCATTTGTTGCAGCACCATCAGCTCCTGACTGATCTCCATATACCTGTCCCCTGGCAATCCAAGGTCCTTGATCTGGGCATTGATCTCTTTCCTTTTATCTAGGGCAGCCTGGTAGGCATCAGGCAGCTGCCTGGCTGCATCCTTATCACCCGGGGTCTTATTCAGTTTCTCGATCAGTTCAAAGACCAGTTTGTCCTCGTAAGTGTATCGCTTGGCAACCGGGTTGGAAGACTTACACCCAAGGAAGGCGATCAATAAAAACAGCAAGAATAACCTGGGCAATTTCATATGATAAATTATTTAATACAAATAAATGACTTTGTGTAGAATGACAAAAAAAGCCCCGTCGAAACGGGGCTTATATTCCATAAATCTTTGCAAAACTATTACACCAGCATCCTCAAAGGCTCTTCCAACAGGCCTTTCAGGGTTTGCAGGAATGCTGACCCGGAAGCGCCATCCACTACGCGGTGGTCGCAGCTCAGGGTCACTTTCATGATATTTCCGGGTACCACCTGGCCATTCTTCACTACCGGCACCTGTTGAATAGCACCAACGGCGAGGATACAGCTATCCGGCGGATTAATAATGGCAGTGAAATCCTCAATACCAAACATACCCAGGTTACTGATGGTGAAGGTGCTGCCTTCCCAATCAGATGGTTGCAGTTTCTTATTCTTGGCACGGGTGGCGAAGTCTTTCACTTCGGTAGCGATCTGGGCGAGTCCCTTGGTATCCGCAAAACGAACTACGGGAACCAGCAATCCATCCTCAACGGCTACGGCTACCCCAACATTTACATGGTGGTTGACGCGGATGGTATCCCCCAACCAACTGCTGTTCACAGCAGGGTGTTGTTTCAATGCAATGGCCACGGCCTTGATCACCATGTCATTGAAGGAGATCTTAACTGGAGCCACTTCATTGATCTGGGCGCGGCTGGCAACAGCCTTGTCCATATCAATACTCATGGTCAGGTAGAAGTGGGGAGCTGTAAACTTGCTTTCAGCCAGTCGACGGGCAATGGTCTTCCTCATCTGGGAAACAGGCCTGTCTTCAAAGCTTACCTGTCCTGCAGGTGCTGCAGCGATAGCAGGTGTTACGGTTGCTTTGGCAGCCGGGGCTTCAGCCGCAGCGGCAGGCTTGAAGTTATCGACATCAGCCTTCACGATCCTACCCCCGTCACCGGAACCGGCAACCTGGGCGAGGTTGATACCCTTTTCCTGGGCCATTTTCCTGGCAAGCGGTGAAGCCTTGATCCTTCCATTCTCAGAAGCAGCTACAGGGGCAGCTTGTGCAGCAGGGGCTGCAGCTGGTGCCGTGGGAGCAGCCGGCTGACCGGATGAAGCAGTGGCAGCAACAGCGCCACCCTTGGCAGCAGCGATGATGGCATTCAGGTCTACTTTGCCTTCTTCCCCGATAACACAAAGAAGGGCATTCACCGGAACCTTATCACCAGGCTGTGCACCAATATATAATAGGGTACCATTCTTATAACTTTCCAACTCCATGGTGGCCTTATCGGTTTCCACTTCTGCCAGCAACTCACCCTTGGACACCTTGTCACCAACTTTCTTGTGCCAGGCAGCGATAACCCCTTCGGTCATGGTATCACTCAGGCGGGGCATCAGGATCACTTCCTCCACCTTGCTGAGGTCAAGGCCTGCAGCAGGGGCAGCTGCAGGAGCCGGGGCGGCCTCTGGCGCAGGGCTTGCAGCAGCAGGGGCAGCACCACCATTGATCAGTCCACTGATATCTTCCCCTGGGTTACCAATGATGGCCAGCAGGTCATTCACCTGCAACTTTCCTCCCTTTTCAATGCCAATATGCAGCAAAGTGCCATCCTTGTAGCTTTCCAGCTCCATGGTGGCCTTATCCGTTTCTACTTCAGCCAGCAATTCACCCTTCTTTACCGTATCGCCTACTTTCTTGTGCCAGGCTGCGATGACCCCTTCGGTCATGGTATCGCTCAATCGGGGCATCAAAATCACTTCTGCCATTGTGAAGAATTTATAGTTTGGTTTTCGTTTGCTTTTGAGAGGCCGAAATTAATGCAAAATGAGGAAAGCGGATGAGGGAAGGTAAATTTTGGATCACGACCATACAGATGACAACAATTCCACATATGAAAAAAATGACCCAGGCAACCTGCCGGGAAAACCCGGGGTCCTTGGTTCTACCATAGTTTGGTTAACTTGCGCCCATGCACATCACTAAAGCAGAATACCTGATCAGCAGCCCCTCGGTGGATCAATGTCCTTCGGCAGACAGGCCCGAATATGCCTTTATTGGCCGAAGCAATGTAGGGAAATCCTCCCTGATCAATATGCTTTGCAACAACCAGAAACTGGCCAAGACCTCTGGTTCACCAGGAAAGACCCAGTTGATCAACCATTTCACCATTACCAGTGTGAGTAAGGAAGGAGCAAGGGATTATTCCCAATGGTACCTGGTCGACCTCCCCGGTTATGGCTTTGCTAAGGTTTCCCAAAACCAGCGCAAGCAATGGGAAAAGATGATTGAAAAATACCTTCGGGAAAGGGAGAACCTGGTCCAGGTTTTTGTATTGATCGACAGTCGGCATGATCCCCAAAAAATTGACCTGGAATTCATCGACCAATTGGGCGAATGGGAGATTCCCTTCACCCTTGTATTTACCAAATCAGATAAGGAAAACCAACGAACGGTATCCCTGAATGTGAAAGCCTTCCTGAATGCCATGAAGGCCACCTGGCAATTCCTTCCGGCGCATATTGTGACCAGCGCGATCAAGAAAACAGGCAGGGATAAGATTTTACAGTTAATTGCCAGTGCCAACCAGGATTTGACAAAATAGTCCATAAGGTTTTGGATTTTTCAGTGTAGATTTCCGTTATACAAGAAATCTATTATATGAAACGTTTTATCGCCTGCCTTGCAGCCTTTCTTTTTATCCTGAATTCAAGCTTTGCGCAGAGCAGTTTTAAGGATGATGCCAAGACTGTTTTTGAGACCATCAAATCCAACATGTTCAAGAATGGTTACCAGTACCAGATTACCTTTGAAAATGCTTCAGATGCATCCATGTTCGTGAAGGAAAAAACCGACTACATGGTATTCTTTGTATACGATAATTCAGGCTATCCGGCTCCCGACTTTAAGCTTTACCTGATGAACCCCGATAATGAAATGAAGAAAAAATATAGCGCCCGACCCGATGACGTGGGCCAGGTTGGGGTGGCCAGGGTGGCCAGGGCAAAATTTGCAACCAAGAAATTCACCGGCGATAAGGATAAATACCCGATCAAGATCGAATCCAAGCCCAATGCCAATATTTATATTTTCTACAGGGGATAATACCCTTTATACCGGAACTGACCAGGGGCCATTGCAACAGCAATGGCTTCTTTATTGGTGCTTGGTGAGAAGGTAATTGGCCCTGGTGAGGTGAGGGGAGACAAAGGCCCTGGCAGTGCGGTTACACCACCTTGGACAATTGCTATAGGGATGCCGGTCAGTTCACCACCTTATTGGCGCAGCTACTGCTGGCGAAAGCTTCAGGCTTGGCCTTGAAAGCAAAGCCCATACCCAGGATATAACCCATTGCTTCCTTCAGGGCATCATTGCTCTTGAAATGCGGATTGGTGTTTATGTCGGCATGTACCTCCATATCCACATTGTACTCGGTGAACAGGTTACAAAGCTCATAGGCCACTTCAATACTCTTTGCAACCTCTACCAGCATCCGCTCCTTAATGGAATAGGACTGCCTTGTTTTCTCATTGTGGATGAACATGAAACCTCCATGTCCTTCCCTTAAAAAAACAATGACCGTGGCAAACTCAGTCTCACTGCCTTTTACCTGGGAGTCGGTGCCAATGCATACCTTGAGGTGATAACCCTCCTCGGTTTCCCGCTTGATGGCTTTTTCTACGGCGTCACGGATCGGGAGATCCAATGCATCGCCGTTAAACTTTCTCCATAACATATATAATGGGTTTTCCTAATTTACCAAAAAACCCATTAGCAGAAACAACAATAGATCAGGGAATAATCAACATTTGTTGATAACCTTAAACAGGTGCTCAGTACTGACCCGTGCTCAGTAATACCAGGGTGCAGGCTTCCAGCGGCTCGATCCCCTTTTCCTCAGCAAGCTGGGCAAGTTCTTCATTCTCGGCGCCGGGATTAAAAATGATGCGCCTGGGTTGCAGCGAAAAAATATAATCGTAGTATTCCTGCTGGTGTGCGGGGGATAAATAAAGGGTCACCGTATCTATATGCTGGAAGGCTGGCCTGTCCTGGTGTACTTCCACATCTCCTACCACCATTGCCTTACGGCCAATCGCTTCCACGGCAAATCCTTTCTGGCGAAGCATATTCATGGCCAGGTAACTATATCGTTGAGGATTATCTGAGGCACCCAGCACCAATGTTTTCTTTCCCATATTCATGTCTGCAGATTAACTAAAATATTCGATACCGCCTACGGGGTAAGCGCTCCACAATTTCCCGGAAGGCTGATTCCAATTCGCCAAACCTGAACACGAAACCCGACTCCATCAACCTTGTTGGCAATACCCAACGACTCTTCAACAATAACTCTGGTTCAGTTCCGACCAGTCGGGCACCTATTGCCAGCATCCATTCCATAGCAGGAAGCCCGATCTTCACCCCACATACCTTTCTCAATGTACGCATGAACACCTCATTGCTAACCGGGTTAGGCGAAGAACAGTTATAAACACCCTGCATTTCATTATGTTCGAAGATCCATTCCATGCTTCGCGCAAGGTCTTCCATATGGATCCAGCTAAATAGCTGATTGCCGTTGCCCTGCTTTCCGCCCAGCCCCCACTTCACCAGGTTGAGATAGGGCACCATCACACCACCATCACCCAGGGTTATCGCGGTTCGCAAGGCCACCTTCCTGGTTGTTCCAACTTTCTGCGAAAAAAAGGCCTCCTCCCAACGCTTGCAAACCTGTACGGAAAAATCATCATGGTATTCCCCAGAATATTCATCCATGGGCCGGTCCAGTGCATGCCTGTAAATAGTGGCCGATGAAGCATTGATCCATAAGGCAGGCGGACGGGATAAGCCTGCAATAGCTTTACCCAATGCAATAGTAGGCAGGGTCCGGCTGTCGAAAATAACGCGCTTGTTGGCTTCATTGTAACGACAATTCACCGAACGCCCGGCCAGGTTGATCAGCAGGTCCGCGCCTTCCAGTTCTGCCACCCATGGCCCATCATTCGCCCCGTCCCATTTTACCACCCTGCAAAGTCCATTGACTCCGGGAATGGAGTGACCAAACAAATTGCTTGCCTGGTCATCCAACTGCCTTGATAGCACCACTATTTCATTTTCCTTTCCCCATTTGGCTACCAGTGACTGCCCGATAAAGCCGGTCCCGCCAGCAATGATGATCTTCTTAGCTTTCATGATTCTTTATTTTCGATATTTTCAATATCTTTTGAAAATTAATCCCGAAATAAAAACCGGTTTCCCGGTTCTTACTTCTAAAAGGTTGATTTATTTGATCAATTTCATCAGGCTTCCCCAGAACCAACTCTCATCTGCCCTGATCATAGTGTCAAGGGTCTTATCCGCCTGGCGGGCAAATTTCCGGATGGAACCAACTGTTTCGGTAAACTGTCTGACCTCAGGATCCTTCTTGTCCCCTTCCACCTCCTGCAACTGGTCCAATACCCTCATCATGGGATCCAACTCCCGCTTTTTCCGCTCTTTGATCACCTGCCTTGCCACCCGCCAGATATCCTTGTCAGCCGTGAAGAACTCCTTCCTTTCACCACTAACCACTACCCTTTCCACCAAACCCCAGTTGATCAACTCCCGGATATTCATGTTGGCATTGCCCCTGCTGATGCTCAGTTGCTCCATCAGGTCATCCTGGCTCAAAGGGTTAGGGGTCACCATCAACAAGGCATGGATCTGGGCCATGGTCTTATTGATGCCCCACTGGGTTGCCAGTGATCCCCAGGATTGAACAAATTGCTGTTTGGCCGCTTCCAGTTTCATAACTTAAAGCTAGGCATCTTTTTCCAAACTTTCAATACTTTTTGAAAGTTTCTACTCCATGAGCCGGAAAGTAATGGGCTGCCGCTTATAACTCTTCACCTTCCTTCCATCCTGCATGGCAGGAACCCACTTGGGTGACTGCTTGATGATCCGCAAGGCTTCCTGGTCAATCGACCACTCAACAGATTGATAGATCATGGGATCAAGAACATTACCCTCCTTATCTACAATAAACTGGACAATAACCGTACCCTGGATCTCAGATGAAACCGCCCGTTCGGGATACTTCATATTCTTGTTCAGGTAGGCTGCCCAACCGGATAGCCCGCCGGGAAACTCGGATTCCTTTTCACTAAGCGCCAATTTCTGTGCAATACTATCAGGCAGTGTCTTGGCAGAAATAGTGTCTTTAAGGGGAACCGCTTTACCCTTGTCATAACGCACAGTTCGCACCAATTTTCCCGTATCATTTACCTTCCACCAATCCCCATGGGCCAGGTTGTCCTTAAAGGAGGCAATAGAATCGATCATGCCTTTGCTGTTGTAGTAGTAAAACTCACCATGGGCAATCGTAGCATCCTTGTCCTTGAAACTCTCATACCGGATCCTCGGTCCAAAAAGGTTATAATAACAGTAATGCCAGAGGCTGTCCCCTTCTGACCAGAGATGCAGGAAATACTTAGCATCCTTCACTTCACTGGTCCCATTCTCATTCTTGTCCAGCAGGTAAAAAAAGTCCTTGCCCTTTGAAGACTGACCCATTGTGCAGAAAGACAGCAAAGAACCCAGGATAAAAAGGCAGATCGTATGTTTCATGAGACAAATTAAAATCCCAAGAAACAAAAACTCAAAGAATGGGGCAAGCCAAACCAGAAGATTTTCTAGACCCGGTTATGGAAACTGGCCTGATCGTTAATGCCAGGTACCCACCGCCGGACGCCATTTTGTTCTTGCTGAAAATATTCCCAAGGTTATGGAAGCCCATTAATAGCGGTCCCAGTTTAACAGCCGCGCCAACCCAGATTTTATTGGCACTATTATACTGTAAGGGAAGATAGAAACCCAGCCGTCTGGTCTCCCACCTTGGGGTGATCCGTATCAGGTTCATATCCTTCATGTATAAGCGATTTTCTCCCAGGAGCCCGCTCACCGGGATACTGAGTTCCCCATTGATATAAAAGGCATCAAACAAATAATGATCTGCATTGAATACGATCCGGGCTGGTGAAAAAATCTTGTAATTTCCTCCCAGTCCCCTAACTGAGGCGAAAGTGGCCAATGAATCATTAAAAGTTGGAAGGCTATTTACTGTAGAATCAAACTTCGCGTCAAGGGCTGGACCCGTAATGCCATTAGCTGGCACAAGTACCGACCTGCTCTCCACCCCATAACGGTACTGACCCCAACCCGCATCGAGAAGGGAAAGGCCAAACTTCCAGGTATAATCATAATATGCCTCCTCATCGACCAGGGCACCGGGTTCCCCACCATCCTTTATCAGCAGTTCCAACCCACCATCTACCGAAAAACCGGTCCTTGTTGCAGTCATGAAATTACGGAGGTTCGCATTAGTGGATGCCCCATCCTGCCACCTGTCATAATTAGAGGAATAACCATAGATCAGGGAACCTCCCCTGACAACGTTGACCGGGCGTCCATCGATCACCTCGAACCCATGCTGCACATCATTCAGGTCTACCCTCGCACCGGATAATCCACGGTTGATCTTCACTGTTATACCGGCATTCAACCTGATATTGGTATTCTCAAAAATGGTCTGCCCATAGGACGCATACAATTCCAGCAGCGCCATACTTCTGGCTTTAATGGAAAATGGTTCCGTACCAAGGTTAATGGAAAGGAACTCATCGGCACTGCCAATGGTATCGGCATAGTTGTAACTGCTGCTCCTGATATCAGTTATCGCCCTGATATTCATTCCAAAGCCAATAGCCCTTCGCTGCCCCAAAGCCACCCTGGCATTCAGCAGGTTTAGGTTTACCTGCTCCTTGCCTTTCCTGGGATAAGTTCCACTATTGATGACAAAGGCTGAATTCATGGGATTCGACAACAAGGAATAATCCACAATGGTAACGGCATTGGTAGCATATTTGGCCTGTACACCAAACAAGGTAAAGTCCCAAGGGTAGGGAGTATTGACCATGGAAGCGGGATTATGATGCACCCCTAGTGCCCCTGAATGGTTGGATCCCTGGATCGCATGGTAATCCTGGCTCCATACAATCCCAGGTACCAGTTCCAGGGCAAGCCAACATAAAACCACAGCTAAATACTTCACCATTATGCGCTTAAAATACCTGTCCATGAGTTTGTCTTTCCAATTGCCTGACCAGGGCAGGGAAGGGTTTGATGACCCTCAGGAAACCTTCGGTCAACCATTCTGACCCGAAAAAACGCTGAATGGTCCTCCCTGCCTTCAACCTCCCCGAAAAATATTCCTGCCATTTTTTTTGATAGGCTTCTTCCATTTTCCGCCTTGACTGTGTACCCGATAAGAACTGCCCAACCTCATTTGCCACCAACTTGGCCGCATGCAATGCCATGCTCATGCCATTACCGCACAGTGGGGTGATCAACCCAGCCGCATCGCCAACCATCAGTATGTGCTCCCGAACCTGCTCCTTAGCAGCGAATGACACCTGGGATATACTCAAGGGTTGCTTCCATAAAAACTCAGCTTCATTGAATATCCTCGCTAAATGGGGATTCCTGGAAAGGATTTCCTTTTCCATGAGTGGGATGGAATTATTACATAATCCAAGGTTAATTGCCGAACTAAGGTAACAAAGGCAATATTTATCCCCTTCCACTTTCGAAATTCCACAATAGCCATTCCTGAAATTGTGAAGGGCGATTAAATCACTCTCCATATCGTAACGGATATGGTATTTCACCCCGATATAATTATCGAGTTTCCCAGCCTTGCGCTGAACAAAATCCCTGCCCAGTTTCCTATCGAGGTTACTACGCTTTCCCTGGCTGCCGATCACCACCCTGGCCGGATACTGATGCCCTCCGGCATGAATATGCGACAACTCATTCCCGGCCTCAATACTATCCACCTTAACTCCTTCCAATAATTCAACGTCCGCCACCCTCGCCTCCTGTGCCAACAGGGCATCCAATTGGTAGCGACTAATACCAAAACCACCCATCTCAAGGGGGACAGCAACGGAAAAACCGGATGGTGCACTTACCAGCAACCTGCGGATGGCCGGAAGGTCCATCACATTCACCGGCACCCCAAGCTCCGCCAGGAATGGCCTGCTTTCCTCACTGATATATTCCCCACAAACCCTGTGGAAAGGGTACTGGTGACGTTCAAACAATACTACCCGATGACCTGCCCGCGACAATAGAATGGCTGAAGCAAGGCCCGCCAGACCTCCTCCTATGACTGCAACGTCGTATGGTTGGTTATTGATCATGGCTTGGTTCTTTCTTTACTACCAGTAGCCAGCGGAATGCCCATTGCCATTTTAACTCATATTGGCTGATACCGGCCTTTGCCATCAGTTGCCGGATCTCGCTCCTATTAAAACCACGCAGGACAGATAAAGGTGCATCATGCTTAACCAGGAATGAATTTGAAAATAACTGCGTCAGGATCCTGATTGCCATATAGGCAATCCAATTCCTGTGCAGGTCGTTGATAAAAAAACCAATCCTTGCATTTTCCTTCATCCAGCGAAACTGCTCTACCAATTCCTCATCGGTAAAATGGTGACAGAAAAGGGAAGAAAATATAATATCAGGACGCTGCTTAAAGGATACCTTACGGTAATCGCTAACTATATAATCGCCTGGCCCGAAGTTCTGTTGGGCATAGGCAATACAATTGGCATTGATATCAATCCCGATATAACGGAACTCATTATTCAATCCCTTTAATTCCTTATGGATTGCCTTAAGGTTATCACCACCACCACAACCCAGCTCCGTTATCAACAAACCATGCTTTCCATTCGCCAACCTTCGTACCCCCCTGAGCGTTATAGCATGCCCTCCTAAATGTGAATTGATATATTCCAACTCAACCATATTCTGCCTAATGGCTTCAAAACTATGGCCATCCTGGTCAAGCAACTCCAATTGGGCGGATCGTTTACGCATGGCAGTTAATTGGCAGATTCCAAACAAAATGTTTCCATGGTTAGTCCCGGGCCAAACGCGGCACCTAGTATTTTCCCTGAAAGTGATTGCTGCAGTAGTTCCTGCAATACAAAAAGAATGGTGGCAGAGGACATATTACCATAACGATTGAGTACTTCATAACTCGCCTCCAGCTTTGAAGGACCAAGGCCCAATGACTTTTCAATCGCCTGGAGGATCCGCTTTCCGCCAGGATGGATACACCATGCTTCAATACCTGATTGCACAGACCCATATTTACCGAGTGCCCTTTGCATGAACGGCCCAAAATCAGCCTGGATAAGGTCAGGCACATAGCCACTCAGTGTCATCAGGAAGCCCGAGGAAGAGAGCTCCCATGCCATATCCTTTTTCCCTGCCGGAACTACTTCGGAATAAAAGCCATTGATCATCCAGCCTGTTGCAGCCCCCCTGGTCCCCAATAACATAGCGGCAGCACCATCCCCAAACAACAGGGAGGCCGCGATATTATCCGGGCTGGGTTCTTTTTGGAAATGAAGGGTGCAGAGCTCAACACAAACGATCAAGACCCTTGCCTCTTGATCGGAACGGCATATCGCATCGGCGATCTTCATGGCATGCACAGCGGCATAGCAACCCATGAAATTCACGGATGTTCTCTGGATGTGATTGGCCAGCCCCAACAAGTCCATTAACTCCAGGTCTAGTCCGGGAGCACTCATTCCTGTACAACTTACTGTTATCAGGTGGGTGATATCCCTGGCATCGTCCCCTGTCCTATCAAGGCAATCCCGGATAGCCGCGACAGCAAGTGGAGCTGCATACCTATTATAACAATTCATTCGATCTTCCAATGTAGGAAATGGCTCCAATGTTGCCGAACGGGGATAGAATTGCCATTCCTCCTTTTCAATGCTGTAGTCAGGAATAACAGAATACCGGTCACGGATACCACTGCTCTGGTATAAAAACCTCAGCTTCCTTTCTTCTACGGCATCCAGACCATACACCTGTTGCATAAAACGAAGGATATCCGTTTGTGAGTGCCTGAATGGCGGCACAGCTGTTCCTATGGATAGAATACTAGTCAAGATATTTCCAGATAAGGATCATTAAAAAACCGGCGTTGGTGCATATTGCAGCTATAAGGTTCATCCGCATCGCATGGTCAAAATCAGCAGCAGCCTTATCCTTCCATACTAACCTGGCCCAATAAAGGAAATATGCCAATACCGGCAATTCGATCAATAATAACCAAAAGAACCTTTCCAACTCTAATTGGAGTCCGAAATGCAATCCCAATACAATGAATGCCAGGTTGAACATGATCGCGGATAAGCGGAATGTTCCCTTATGGCCCATTACCATACTGATGGTCCTCACACCATCTGCCTGATCGGCCTCATGCTGGTAAACCTGCGTTAATGGGTAGGATCCCGCGATCAATAAAGAACTGGCAAGCATTCCTGTTAAGGGTACATTAAAAGGCTGCTTCATATGCGAACCATGATAGGTCATCCAGAATACCAGCGCCCCCTGGCATAAAGCTACCACTCCATAACTTAACCAAGGATATTTTTTTAACCGGACCCTTCGGTCACTGTATGCCCTTGATGCCAAAATATATACCAGCAAGGCCATCGAAAACCAAATACTTACCAATAAACCCAGCAAAACAGCCACCAAATCCATTACCACTGATGCATACAGCAATTGTCTCCCCGGGGTTAAAGGCGCCCTCACCCCTCCTATCGGCCCGCTGTCCCTGTCCATATAACTATTGAAACCATTGCTTGCCGGATAGACCAGTACATGCAGGATAAAAAAAATCAGCAAGGCCTTCCCCGGATGCACATATAACACCTGGCTAAGCGCAAAAAGATAAACAGGCAGCAGGAAAAATGAAAAGTGAAAACGCAGTAATTGTATGGTCGATCGTTCAAGCATAATGGAAAAGTAGCGCTAAAAAGGATAGAACAAAAAAGCCTGCCATTTGGATCGGCAGGCTTAAAACTTTTAAAAGTCATACTCCCTTCGGAACATGTTCAACCTAACCCCCAGTGTAAAAGTGGTGCTGCTGCGGGTAAGTTTGGCATCGGCAGGCACATCCTGGTTACGATACATGATACTACCATCAATGAATAGATTCTCAAACAGCTCATATCCTACCCATAGGGAAGCATTCACCCCTGTTGACTTACTACCTGTTCCGATCGACCATCCATAATCATAGGGACGGGTGGTGTACAACCTGAAAATGTTGGAACCATAGTTGATGCCGGCCGAATCCAGGCCCTGCTTCCACGCGATCAACTTAGCCTGGATATTCCATTTGGGATGGGGCTGGTAGCGAACGATACCGATGGCCTCATAGAAATTAGCACCCCTGGGGTGAGCCAATGGCTGGTTATAATGGCTGTAGTTGGCCACGGAATCATAATGGCTATAGGTAAAGGGCCTGGCCAGGTTGAACTCCCCCTGGATGTCCAGGTTCTTGATACCAAACACATCAATGTATTTACCGCCCAGCTGGAAACCGAATTTGTTACCCCACCATCCTTCACCACCTTTCACTTCGCTGAGTTTAAATTCATCGAACAACACCTGTGAATAGAATTGGAACTTCCTGGCTACATTGACCTTCACATCCAAACCGATATTGGCATTATCGGGACTCCCATTCTGCTGTTCAATGGAGCGGAGGAAAATAATGGGATTCAGGTAGGAAAACTCAAAATGATTGGGGCGGCCATAGATGATCGCTTCAAAAAATCCTATGTTCAGCCATTTGGTAGCCTGCCAGCTCAAATGGTGCATCGCTGCATATTTCTTATCTAACAATTGCCCACCGTCATTTATGGGCTCCTGCGGAGTAAGTTCCATGAACAGGTTCTGGTAGTTCAATTTCCAGATCCGGGTATTCAGTTTCAGGAAGAGGTTATTGTTGCCAAAATCACTCAGGTAGAAAGTCCTGTAACCATTTCCTATAAAGTGTTTATCATAACCAAAGGAGACATTGATATACTTGGTCACATTGAAAAAAATGGAGCCTCGGGCATCCAGGTAATCATAGGCCGTTGTCTTAAAGGGTTTATAGAAACCGGCGCCCGGAACCGCCCTCATGGAATCCTCCCATTGGGTCACAAAGTACGGAGGCCTTTCCTGGTTATCGGTCAGGTAAAAATCGAAACCAATTTTTCCGGCGATCAATCCCCTGCCTCGGGCACCCTTGCTATTCAGGAAAACGCGCTCATCATTACCGGATTCACTGGATTGCTGTTGCTGGATCACCGGGTTGATGCTGAGAAAGAAATCCTTGGTATCCACAAGGGCGAAGTCCGACTTTACCTTATAAAAAGTCTTGAACCATGGCTTCCTGCTCTGGAAAGACTCCCTTGAACCGCTTACCCACTCATAATTGTTCATGAGGGCGTCCTTCATGTTGTGCATATCCACTGCAGAAACGCCGGCGCCACTATCTGCCAGTGGCATGGTCCGTTCAATGAATTTCACCCAATCCTTGCGGTTATAGGGCCGCAGGTGTTGGAAGGAAAGGGCACTGTCCCTGAACTTGATCTCCAACCGATCCATTAACTGCTGGTGCTTGTATCCCTGGGGAAGCATGCTGGATTGCGCAAACCCACCAACAGGAATAAGTAAAACAAGGCCGTACACCAGTCTTTTTATAATTTGCATCAGTTTCCTTTTTTAAGCTGAATTATTACAAAATATGCATAAATATATAATCAGGAATGCCCAAATCGTCAATGAGGGCAGGATCTTTACCGGCGATGTGCTCATTAATGATGGCCGAATCGAAAAGATAGACAGCCAAATCAATGCCACAAGTGCATATCGCGAAATAAACGCCGAAGGCAAATATTTATTACCGGGAGCTATAGACGACCAGGTGCATTTCAGGGAACCTGGCCTCACCCATAAAGCAAATATCTATACCGAGGCCAAGGCTGCCGTAGCGGGCGGGGTAACCAGCTTCATGGAAATGCCGAACACCCAACCACCTGTGTTCACCCAGGAATTACTGGAACAGAAATATGCAATCGGGGCCAATACAGCCCTGGCCAATTATTCCTTTTTCATGGGTACTTCCAATGACAATATTGAGGAGGTCCTGAAGACCAATGAAAAGAAGCAGGATGTTTGCGGGGTAAAGATCTTCATGGGATCTTCCACCGGCGGACTGCTGGTTGACAGCCCACTGGCGCTGGAAAAGATCTTCTCTGCTTCAGAGGTACTGATCGCCACCCATTGTGAGGATGAGCGCGTCATCAGGAGAAACCTGGAAGCTGCCAAAGCCTCGGGCAGGACATTGACAGCCGCTGACCACCCCATCATCCGCGATGAGGAAGCCTGCTTTGAGTCTTCTTTCTTCGCGGTGCAGATCGCCAAAAAGCACAATACCAGGCTGCATATCCTCCACATTTCCACAGAAAAGGAACTGCAGCTTTTCAGCAATATGCTTCCCCTTGAAGAGAAGCGGATCACCTCAGAGGTTTGCGTTCACCACCTGCACTTTACCGCGGATGATTATGCGCAGAAAGGCAACCTGATCAAATGTAACCCGGCCATTAAGGCGGGCCATAACCGTGAGGCCCTATGGAAGGCACTTCTCGATGACCGCCTGGATATCATAGCCACCGACCACGCTCCCCATACCTGGGAAGAGAAGCAGGAAGACTACCTCCACGCCCACGCCGGCCTGCCCCTGGTGCAGCATTCGCTCCCGCTCATGCTTCACTATGTGAAGGAAGGCAGGATCAGCCTGGAAAAGGTGGTGGAAAAAATGAGTCATGCCGTTGCCAGGTGCTTCCAGATAGCAGAGCGCGGTTTCATCAGGGAAGGCTATTATGCTGACCTGGTACTGGTGGACATGAACCAGGGCTTTACCATCACCAGGGAAAACATCCTGCACAAATGTGGCTGGAGCCCAATGGAAGGCATGCACTTCCCTGCTTCGGTTACGCACACCTTCGTAAGCGGCCACCTTGTTTATGAAAACGGCCGCTTTGATGAATCCAGGAAGGGAATGAGGCTGAAGTTCGATCGCTAAGCCTTCCCATAACTCATACGGCTTATCTTTTTGCCAACTCAACAATAATGGCGCAGGTTTTTACCTGCGCCTTTTTATTTGCCGTTGCCTCCCGGTCCCAGCCTGCAACGACCTGCCGGTCAAGGACTAAAAAAACGTATATTGATGGCGCTATGGACATTGACAAGACCTCATTACTTGACCTTTCCATTTTTCACCAGGAAGAAGAATTCTCCATTTTCCACCGGTTGAATTTTACCCAAACTTCCGGTGGCCGGGATTGGCTTGCCAAACTTTTCCAGGAACCCTTCAAAGACCTGGCGTCAATCAGGAAGACCCAGGATATCCTTCGTTTTATTGGGGAAAACCTTGATGACTGGCCCACCCAGATCAGCAATGGAACGATCATGGTGATCGAAAAGTTTTATGAAACCCCTATCGACACCATCCCCCACAGCAGCGGCCCCATCAATGGGTACACCTATAAACTCCTGCATAACCCGGACTACTCCTTGCTGCGGTACTCCATCAGTCATTTCGGGGACCTGGTCAGGGGTTTCCAGCAACTTTCCAAACTACTGGACAAGGAGAATACCCCTCCTACCATTAAAGGATTGATGGAAAGTGCTGCCATGTATATCAGTGCGCCGCTGTTACAGGAATTAGCTGCCCTTCCGGCCGATAAAAAGCTTAGCCCTTCGCAGGTGATCGAATATGGTCACCATATCCGCTACAGGTTCAAAAATGCATCCGCTGAACTGATCAATATCTTCAGCAAGCTCGATGCCTGGTATTCCATGGCATTGGCCATGAAGAAATTCAACCTGAGTTTCCCTTCCTTTAAAGAAAGCGATAAGGCCTATTTTGAAGCCCGGGACCTTTACCATATCCTGCTTCCTACGCCGGTTGCCTATGATGTAAGCCTGGGGACCCAATACAATTTCCTGTTCCTTACCGGTGCCAATATGGCGGGGAAGAGCACCTTCATCAAATCAGTAGGGGCAGCTGTTTACCTGGCCCATTTAGGGATGGGTGTGCCTGCACGGACATTGGAACTATCGTTATTCGAAGGCATCCTCAGCAATATCAATGTCACGGATAATATTATCCGGGGGGAAAGTTATTTCTTTAACGAAGTGCAGCGCATTAAGAATACGATCCTTAAGATCAATGATGGCAGGAAATGGCTGGTCCTGATCGATGAGTTGTTCAAGGGCACGAATGTCCAGGACGCCATGAAATGCTCCCTTACCGTTATCAAGGGACTTATCAAGATACCCAATTCACTCTTCATCCTGTCAACCCATTTGTATGAAATAGGGGAAGAACTCAAGCCCTATCCCAACATCAGCTTCAAGTATTTTGAAACTGCCGTAACGGATGACCAGCTCCAATTCAGCTACCAATTAAAGGAAGGCATCAGTAATGACCGCCTGGGATACCTTATCCTGAAGCGGGAAAAGGTAGTAGAGCTACTCGATAAACTTTGACCCATCAACCCGCCATGAAGAAAACAATCATTCGTTTATTGGTCGCCGTTACTATCCTGGGAGGCATCTACTGGTTATGGTCAATCAGTGGCCGGGCAGATGAGACCATTGGCAATACTGAACCCCAAAAAACAACGGAGCTTTCAGCCATCAATCCCCTGCCAGATACCATCAGAGGCAACCTGCTTGGCATCCAGCCCTACCTAACACCTATTGATTACAGCAGTAAGGCAAGGCTCGGATGGATCCTGGAGGAACAATTATCACAGGCCAGGGAGAAGGGTTGGATCAACAACAATACCATCGCCGTTTACCCGGAATATATTGGCACCTGGCTGGTTGCAGCAGGGGAAAAGACATCTATTTACGAAGCCCCGGATATGCAATCGGCCATGACCACACTGGTCCTTTCCAACCTGCCGCGGTTCATCCGGCATTATGCTTCGGCACCAAAAGGGACAGACAAAACCAAGCATGCGCTTTTCAGCATGAAGTCAGCGCGCATGGCAGAGCAATACCAGCAGGTTTTCTCCAACCTCGCAAAACAATTCAATGTAACGATAGTCGCTGGCTCCATTGTCCTGGAAGAACCCTATATAGATAAAAGCGGTAACCTGCGCACAGGTAAGGGAAGCCTTTACAACACTACGGCCGTCTTCTCGCCGGAAGGAAGCATCATGCCCCCTTTGGTGAAGAAGGCATTCCCCATCAACGATGAAAAACCCTTTACGGCTTGCGGCAAACCAGGCGATATGCCCGTATTCTTAACTAAGGCAGGTAATATGGGGGTGCTGATCTGTGCGGACAGTTGGTACCCGGAAGCATATACAGGTCTGGCCAATAAGGCCGAATTCCTTGCCGTGCCTTCATTGGCCAGTACCGACAGTATCTGGAAAGGACCCTGGATGGGTTACAATGGCGCTGCAGCACCCGTCGATGTAGACACTACCAGGTACCGAAAGATCACGGAAGAAGATGCCTGGGCGAGCTATAGCATGGGCGGAAGGGGACCTAAGGCGGGGATCCACCAGGGAATTAATGTATTCTTTACCGGGGATATGTGGGATATGCATCCGGAAGGAAGGGTACTATCATTGATTGGTGATTCTTTGAACATTTCAGCCCCTGCTCTTAAGACCAGTAAGGTCTATAACCTTTGGCTGAAAAATTAACCCGTAGACCATAACGCTTACCAATACCTGAAAACAATTCAATCAACCAACATGCTTGATGTCATTATTATCGGTGCCGGTTATTCCGGACTAAGTGCAGCCAGGGACCTCCTGGATGCCGGCAAGGACTTCCTTGTCCTTGAAGCCAGGGACCGGGTGGGTGGACGGATACACAGCCAGGCTCTCGAAAATGGGACCTACATAGACCTTGGCGGGCAATGGATAGGTCCCGGCCACGACAACATGTATGCGCTTTGCAGGGAATTCAATATAGAAACATTTGCCACCCATGATAAAGGGAAAAGCACCTTGTACTATGATGGTAAAAGAAAAAATTACAGGGGACTGATCCCACCCCTCCCACTCTTTACCCTTCTATCATTGAATAAAGGGATACAGGGAATCAACAAACTGGCCAGGAAAATAGAATGCAGTCAACCATGGGCAATGAAAGAAGCCAATCAATTCGACCAAATAACGGTTGCAGAATGGATGGAGCGCACCATGAAAAAAGAGATAGCGAGGAATATGTTCCGTACGGCATTTGAAGCCATTTTCGCCGCTGATCCCGAAGACATCTCCTTATTGCATGCCCTATTCTATGTTCGAAGCAATAACAATTTCGATTACCTGATGAATATCCGCAAAGGAGCACAGCAGGACAGGATAAAGGGAGGCGCGCAATTACCTGCCATAAAACTGGCGGCAACCCTTGGTGAACGACTAAAACTCAACCACCCCGTAACCAGCATTTCACAGGACAATGAAAAGGTTACCGTTACAGGTGCAGGCTTTTCATTTGAAGCGAAGAAACTCATCGTAGCCATCCCACCGGTTGTGGCCAGGGATATCAACTACCAGTTCCCCCTAACCGAAAAAAGGAAACTCCTGATGGACCAGCAGTTCATGGGGGCAGTGGTGAAATGCTATGCCATCTATAACAAACCCTTCTGGCGGGAAAAGGGACTCAATGGCTTATGTGCAGCCCCATCAGAACTCACTTCCGTAGTATTCGACAACTCCCCTGCTGACGGGAGCAAAGGAATACTCATGGGATTTTCACTGGCCAAACAAGCAAGGCAACTCATGGCGCTGAATGAAACAGACCGAAGGACTGCTATACTGGACTGTTTTAGCAGGTATCTGGGCGAGGAAGCGCGGAATGCAGAATTGTATATCGACAAAAGCTTTACCGATGAAACCTGGACGAAAGGTTGTTATGCGGGCATGATGCCAACAGGTGCCTGGACATCGATTGCCGACCTGCTGTCGAAGCCGGAAGGCCATATCCATTGGGCAGGAACAGAAACCGCCACACAATGGAATGGCTATATGGAAGGCGCTATCCTTGCTGGGAAAAGGGCCGCAAGGGAAATAATTGATTGCCTGAAATGATACCACATGAAAAAGATTTTTGTACTGCTATCCACCCTATTTTTCCAGCATTCATTCGCGCAATCCTATAACTGGCATTCACCCGAAATAGATGTGATCCATTATGATTTCAACCTCAGGCTAAAGGATGAGTCGGATGAAATAGAAGGCACTGCTGGAATTACATTGAGAATATTGCGGTCAACCAATAAGGTTACCCTTGACCTCGCAGGAAAGTCAGTCAGCGGCAAGGGAATGCAGGTAATAAACACTACCAGTAACAGTCAATCTGTAACGCACCTGCATCACAACAACCTGCTGGAACTCTCCCTTCCTGCACGAGCAAACACAGGGGACACCATCCGGTTGACCATTCACTATAGGGGCATCCCGGAAGATGGGTTGATCATTTCCCGCAATAAATTCAACAAGCGGACCTTCTTCGCAGACAACTGGCCGAACAGGGCAAGGAACTGGATCCCTTGCAATGACCATCCATCCGACAAGGCAACAGTGGATTTCCTGGTCACCGCACCCAACCATTACCAGGTTGTATCCAATGGAATTATACTTGAATCATCCAATATTTCACCAGACCTTAACCTCACCCATTGGCATGAGTCAGTGCCCATCCCTACAAAAGTCATGGTAATTGGTGCCGCCCAATTTGCAGTGGGATATGCAGGGGAGCTAAAGGGAGTGCCGGTTTCCAGTTGGGTGTTCCCCGAGGAGAAAAAGAATGGGTTTCACGATTACGCCCAAACACTCGACATACTTCCCTTCTTTACAGAAAATATTGCTCCCTTTCCTTTTGAGAAACTGGCCAGCGTACAATCAAAGACCATATTTGGGGGTATGGAGAATGCAGGCTGCATTTTCTATCACGAAAATTCAGTCAATGGCGCAAGGAAGGAGGAAGCCCTGATTAGTCATGAGATCGCCCATCAATGGTTTGGGAACAGTGCAACAGAAAAACACTGGAGCCATATATGGCTGAGTGAAGGGTTCGCAACCTACCTGTCGGACATGTACCTGGAGAGCAGGTATGGGGCAGACACCTTAAAAAAGTTACTGGAACAGCAGAAGGCAACTGTTGTGCGCTTCTACAGGGAACAACCAGGCAAGCCCATTGTGGACAGCACCGAAAACAATTATATGGAACTGTTGAATGCCAATAGTTACCAAAAAGCTGCCTGGGTTTTACATATGATCAGGAAAGAGATTGGAGACCAGCTATTCTGGCGAACGATCAGGAACTATTACCAGGCTTATAAGGGCAAGAACGCGACTACAGAAGATTTCCTTCAAGTATTGAACAGTACCAGTGGCCGGGACTTTAACCAGTTCTTCCAACAATGGCTGCGGCAGCCCGGGCACCCACGGCTATCCATCGAATGGAAGAAAACAGCAACCAATAAGGTTTCAGTGAGGATAACACAATTACAGGAAAAACCATTTCAATTTAAGTACGAGCTGCAGTTCAGCGCAGGCCAACAATCCACTATACGACCCCTTTCTATTGACAAGAAAGAAACATTATTCGAATTAAGCCTGCCATTTTCCCCTGAGCAATTGACGGCAGATCCATCCATGAAGATCCTTGCTGAAACTATTATAAGTACCGTTAAATAACCCTCATTGGCGGCCGGTCATTTCCACTAATTTGGAGACATGTTAGTGAAGACCTTTGGAAGTGCAGTGTACGGTGTAGAAGCGATCACCATTTCGGTGGAGGTCACGGTAATGAACGGCAAAAACACCTTTATGGTTGGCTTGCCAGATAACGCCGTTAAAGAAAGTGTGCAAAGGATCGAAAGTGCATTCAAGGCAAATGGTTATTACTTCCCCAGGCAAAAAGTAGTCATCAACCTTGCCCCGGCTGATATCAGGAAATCAGGATCCGCCTTTGACCTCCCCATGGCCATTGGACTGCTGGGGGCAACTGGCCAAATGGACAACAGGGACCTGTTGGGAGATTTTGTACTAATGGGCGAAATGGGCCTTGATGGCAGCATTCACCCGATCAGGGGGGCCTTACCAATTGCCATCAATACCAGGAAGGAGCAGTTCAGGGGACTGATCCTCCCGAAACAGAATGCGAGGGAAGCGGCAATGGTCAACAACCTCGATGTCTTTGGGGTGCACCATATAAATGAAGTCATTGCCTTCCTCAACAACCCGGAGCTTTTACAACCTGTCAGGGTGAATACCAGGGAAGAATTCCTGCAGTCGCAATATGAATTCGATATGGATTTCTGCGATGTGAAAGGCCAGGAGAATATTAAAAGGGCAATGGAGATTGCAGCAGCAGGCGGCCACAACCTGATCCTCATCGGCCCTCCGGGAGCCGGCAAAACCATGTTGGCCAAAAGATTACCAACGATCCTTCCTCCCCTGAGCCTGCAGGAAGCACTGGAAACAACCAAGATCCACAGTGTTGCAGGAAAATTGCCGGAACATGCCACCCTCATCAATAAACGCCCTTTCCGATCCCCCCACCACACCATTAGCGATGTAGCACTTGTAGGGGGTGGTGGCGTACCACAGCCGGGGGAAATATCCCTCGCACACAATGGCGTACTATTCCTTGATGAATTACCGGAGTTCAAAAGATCTGTATTGGAAGTTATGCGTCAACCCATGGAAGAAAGAAGGGTTACCATTTCAAGGGCCAAGATTGCCCTTGACTTCCCCGCTAGTTTCATGCTGGTAGCCTCGATGAATCCCTGCCCCTGCGGGTTCTATAACCACCCTGAAAAAGAATGCACCTGCCATCCCGGTGTTGTCCAAAAATACCTTAACAAAGTTTCAGGTCCCTTACTAGACAGGATCGATCTTCACGTTGAGGTAACGCCAGTTGCTTTTGGGGAATTGAGCCTGCATTCGGGAAGGGAAAATTCTGAAGCGATTAGGCACCGTGTTATTGCAGCCAGGCAAATCCAGGAAGGGAGGTTCAGGGAACTTACAGGAATATATGCCAACGCCCAGATCACAGCCCGTCAACTCAAGGAATACTGTTACCTGGAATCGTCCAGCATGAAGCTCTTGAAAACAGCCATGGAAAAACTCAATCTTTCGGCAAGGGCTTTCGACCGCATCCTTAAGGTTTCGCGTACCATCGCCGACCTTGCCGGTTGCCCCTCTATCTTACCGGAACATGTCGCGGAAGCCATTCAATACAGGAGTTTGGACAGGACAAGTTGGGGATGATCATTGATTGCGGGAAACCAGCACACCCAATATATGTTTAATGGTCAGCCAGCTTATCCGAAGGTCCAAAACAATACCCGCATTCCTAACATAAAAAGCGTCCCAATTGAAACGGTGAACGATCAGCCTTGGATCATCAACTGGTCCTTTACACCCTTTCACCTGTGCCATTCCGGTTATACCCGGACGCACACTATACCTTAATCCATAGTTGGGGACCATCCCTGAAAAAACCAATTCATCAGCCAGCATATGGGGTCTGGGTCCTATTAAACTCATATCACCCATCAAAACATTCCAGCATTGCGGAAGCTCATCCAATCCAGTGGACCTCAACCAACTGCCTAGTTTAGTTACCCTTGGATCACCGGGAACAGCCTGCATCGTATGCGCATCGTCATTCAGCACCATGGTCCTGAACTTGTAAATCCGGAATACACGTCCCATATACCCCACCCTTTCCTGCGTAAAAAAAGCGGGGCCACGCGAGCCCATGCGGATTAATATTAACAAAACCGGTACGAGCCAGCTCAATATTCCAACCAGGATTACCAGGGAAAAAACAATATCAACCATACGCTTCATGGCGGCATAGAAGTAATCCCTTTGCCCATTTAAAGAAACTGCAAATAAAGATTGGTCAGCCGATGTATGATGAACGATCTTTTTGTAACCGGTCCTGGATAAGGTTTTCATCGATATGCAACAGGTTTTCAAAACCTGAGCCCAAAACTAATTGAACAGTTGCTCGAAAAAATTTCGATTACCACATTTCCTAAAATAAATACCGTTAATAAAATGAAAAATCAGTGTTTTCACCGATGGCAACAGGAGCATTTCATTTGATCTTTGCGCCAACCATTAAACTTTACCTGAGGCCCATGCTATCGTCTGGAAAACCACTGGACTTTATTGTCCTGATACCACATTATAATGACCCCAGAGGATTGGTGGAGGCAGTGGCAAGCATTGTATACACCCATGACAGGTTTGGGATTCTGATAGTAGATGACGGATCTGTTGTTCCTTTAAATGAATGGCAGGTAAGGACTGCCGCCAGGACTACCCACATAGAAATAATAAAACTACCCCTGAACAAAGGCATTACAGCTGCTCTCAATGCAGGCCTGGAGTATATCTACACCAACGGCAATTATATATACATAGCACGGCTGGACTGCGGTGATCAATGCCATCCTGAAAGGTTTTATGAACAGGTTGCCTACCTTGACAAGCATCCGGAAATAATGCTTGCCGGCTCCTGGTGTTATTTCATAAATACCAGTACAAAGGAAAGATTCCTTTACCAGACACCAGTAAAAATGAAAGGAATACGATTGGGAATGAATTTCAGGAATCTTTTTATCCATCCTACCATGATGTGGAGGAAAGAGGCGGCAGCTATCATCCGATGGTATCCAGAAACCTATCCATCGGCCGAAGACTATGCCTTTGCTTACAGTTTAATGGAAAGATCAGCGGCAACCATTATCCCTAAAGCCTTAGTGACCTGCCAGCTCAATCCTAATGGGATCTCTTATCAGAAAAGAAGACAACAATTACAAAGCAGGTCATTGGTAGTCAAAACAATAAGCAGACAGCCCCTACCAAAATTGCTGGGCAGGTTCAAGCTATGGCTAATGCAAATGATACCGTTTAACTGGATCCTACGGATTAAATTTTTAATCCACCGAAAGCAACACTCCATCCAAATCTAATCTCATTATCCCTATGAATATCGTACACGTTGTTGAACCCTTTGCTTCCGGAATTGCAGTATTTGTAAGGTCCCTGGTGGAAACCATGACTGATGATGTACACATTATCATCCATGGGGAACGAAGGGAAGTCACTCCTTTTGACCAGGTAAAAAAGCAATTCAGGCACAAGAACGTTAGGTTTATCAGGTGGCGCTCCGCCCAAAGGAGTATCAGCCTGAGGAAAGACAGTGCTGCATTCCTTGAGTTATATACCATACTCCGACGCCTAAAGGCTAAGAACCTTGTAGATGCAGTGCATCTTCATTCTTCCAAAAGCGGCTTTATCGGCAGGGCTGCATGCAGGGCTGCCAATATTAAAAATGTGATCTACACCCCTAACGGTGCACCATTCCTGATTGGCACTTCACCGGTTTCGAAGTTCCTTTACAAGCAATTGGAAATCATAGGAAACATGATCGGTGGCGAAGTAGTTTGCTGTTCGGAGTCAGAAATGCATGCCTACAGGCAACTTGGGATCAAGGCAAGTTTTGTCAATAATGGTATAGAACCGGAAAACATCAGGCAACTTAAAAAACTGGATAAAAGCCTGATGAAAAAAGATAAAAGCAAATTCAGGCTGGTAACCAGCGGAAGGATCATCTACCAAAAGAACCCACAGCTATTCAATACCATTGCAAGCTACTTTGAAGAATTTTCACAGTTTGAATTTATATGGATAGGAGATGGTCCGGATAAGGATATATTGACCAGTAAAAATATCATTATCACCGGATGGCAGCCACACGATAAGGTCCATCAATTGGTATCGTCTGCCGATATATATTTATCAACCGCGGTATTTGAAGGACTTCCATTCGCAGTATTGGAAGCCCTTGCGCTTAATAAACCTGTTATCCTAAGCGATTGTGTAGGCAACAGGGACCTTGTCAATAATGGATTGAATGGAGACCTGTTCAATACAGCTGATGAAGCCATCATCAAGATTTTACAATATCAAAACAACGAGAACATGTTAACCATAATGGGAAAACACTCAGCCTCAATATGTGACACATCCTTCAATATGCATCAATCATACAGACAATATAAAAATCTTTACAGCAGGCCACTTAATGGTATTGTTTAGTAATGATTCAACTTATAATTTCGCGCACTTCATCAATAAAATCCAATGCAGGAGCAATTAAACCACGTAATCAGGTTCATAGAGGAAGAGACAAAAAGGAAACAGGATTTAATTGACCACCAGGCTAAGATAATTGAGTCACTTCAGCAATCATTGGATGAATGCAAGAGAACCACTGAAGGCAATAAACAACTTATCAATAAACTATTAGGCGACATCACAAGGCTTACTCAGGAAATTGAGTGGTACAAAAGAACCTACGAAAGCAGGAGTCTATTGGGCGTTCTAAAGGAAAAACTACTCAAATAATACTGACAGAGATAGAAAATGATACCCAAAATCATCCATTATTGCTGGTTTGGTGACCAGGAATTACCAGAAGAATATAAAACCTTAATAAGAGAGTGGGAACTGCAACATCCGGACTGGACAATTATTAAATGGTCGGAGGAAAACTACCATTCAGAATACACCTATGCAGAAAATGCAAAACGGAATGGCAACTGGGCTAACCTAAGCAACCTTGCAAGATTAGAGATTTTATATAAGCATGGAGGTGTTTACCTGGATACGGACATGAAGGTGATTAAACCTTTGGACAACCTTATCCACCACAAGGTTTTCCTAGGTTTCGAAGAAGGGAAAGAAGGATCGGATAACTTCTGGGTAAACAATGCTATCCTTGGATCTGAAAAAGAAAGCCAGTTCATCAAATACTGTATTGAACAGCTGCTATCAAACTTTGATGGAAGCGAACCTGCCAGCGAGTCATCACCACAGTTAACCACCAAAGTATTAAAGCAGTATTATAACCTTAGGAACTTTGGAAACCAGCTATTAAATGAAGAAGTAAGCATTTATGAAACTGAATTTTTCTATCCCATTCCATGGTTCAATGCCAAGGAAGTAAACAACTACCAGGAACACATTACAAAAAACACGCACACAGTCCATATGTGGGCTAGAACATGGTTTAGCAAGAAGATGATGCTATCCATGATCGATGAATTACAAAGCTGGTCAATAAAACAGGACAAGCAAATAAAGGAATTACAGTCAAGGTTAGAAGAAGCATTCGATCAACTGCATAAAAAGGAAACCCAACTAACCGAACAAGGCAATATCATTAATGATTATACCATTAAATATGACCAGGCAACTAACCTGATCAACTTGAAAGAAGCGATCATAAATGAAAAACTTGCCATGCTGGAAGAAATAAAAAAGACCCTTGACACCATGACACACTCATTGATGAATAATGAACTGCTGGAAAAATACCAAAGGGATACCCTGCAACTGCTGGAAGCATCCAAACATACCCAGCTCCTCGCCTTAAGTGAAGTAAAGGCGGCTTTTTCCGATAGCCAAAATTCCATAAACGCAATAGAAGCTTCTATAAAACAATTAGGAAGTGGCCATGAAGCACTATCGCTTCTGCTCAAGGAATCTACCAGCAAAAGAGAAGGAGAAGATCTAACAAAAACCTACCTGATCGGCGAACTAAATAAAAAAGAAGAACAAATTTCCAGTTTAAAGTCCGAGCTGGATAAAACTGAAGAGACCATCAAATCATTAGAAATTAAAAGCCGGGATGCCTCATTAGAAACAAAGAGAGTGCAATTAGAGAAAGAGTCGCTACTAAAGGAAAACCATATTTACAAAGAGCAAAACAATATCCTTTCCAAGGAGAGTACCCAAGCCCATATCATAATAGCACAACTAGCCAAAATAGTAAAAGAGAAGGACTTACAATTATTCCAATTACAACAAGAAACTAAGGAATTACAAGCTACACTAACCGATCAAAACAATAGGCAGAACGAAAAAATCAGCTACCTGACCAATGCTATTGATTGGTACAAAAGAACGTATGAAGAACGAAGCGTTCCAGGCTTGATCAAGCAAATCATTGTAAGCAAAATCAAAAGTAAACAGTAATGAGATATTGGTTGATAACAACAGAATTCCCTCCATTCCATGGAGGGGGAATTAGTACCTATTGCCTGCACACAGGATTAATGCTAACTGAGAGGGGACATACTGTAACAGTGTTCGTTTCAGACCACCAGGTTCAGAGCTATATCACAAAGGAAAATTACCAAGGGATCAATGTAATTCGATTCAACCCGGGCATGTGCCAGGCTAATAATCAACTTGGATACTCAGCATCTTTAAGCTACCAATTTTCCGAGATCGTAATCAATGAAATAAGGGAAAATGGGAAACCTGATTTCATAGAAACCCAAGACTACCATGGCATTGGCTATTATCTTATCCTGAAGAAAAAATTAGGAGAAGAAACCTTGGTCGACACCCCAATAATTTTAACCGCACACTCACCTTCCTTTGACAACCTGAAACACAACCAATCCCCCGTTTATGATCTGCCAGGGTATTGGACAGGGGAAATGGAGAAATGGATCATGAAATCTGCTGATATTCTGATCTCACCAAGTGAGTTTATGGTAACCAACCTTAAGAACGACCTTGGAACTGAAATTGATCGCTATCACGTTGTAAGGAATCCATACAGCATTCATCAACCAATCAAACATAACATAAGGTTTGAAGAAGGAGATATTGCATTCTTTGGTAAGTTAACCTACCAAAAGGGCGGACTTCATTTGATAAAACAGATGTCCAACCTCTGGGACAATGGTTTTGACAAGAGCCTTAATATCATAGGGGACGATCACTATTTCGAACCGCGTCAAATGAGCATGAAGGAGTATTTGACCAAAAAATACAAAAGGCATGTCGATAGCGGAAGAATAAAATTTGAAGGAAAGATCAGTCCTGACCAGATAAACGACAGGCTATCAAAGGCCCAACTGATAATTGTCCCAAGCTTGGTTGACAATTTCCCCTATGCAGTAGTGGAAAGCATGCTGCTCGGAAAGGTTGTAATTACATCCAATGCAGGAGGGCAGGCTGAAATGATCGAAGACGGGAAAAGCGGGTTCATTTATGAACTTCACAACCAACAATCATTTGAGCAAAAGTTACATGAAGCGCTAACCAAAACCGAAAAAGAACTAGCCGAAATTGGGCAAAGGGCAATTCAAAGGATCAAGGAGCTTTGTTCTTATGAAAATGTATATAAGGCCAAAATGGATTGTATACTTTCTGGGGAAAAATTGGCCAACCCAAATCATTTCCCATTTGTGTATGATATTGAAAAATCCGTCAAAACCAAGGAAAAACCAACAGAAAAAGGCCTTTTAAGCGTAATTGTCCCTTATTACAATAGCGGTAAGTTCCTTGAAGAAACAATTGACAGTATCTACCAGACAAGCTATCCGTCAAAAGAGGTAATAGTAGTAAACGACGGCACTGATGAAATTGAAAGCCTTACAAAATTATACCTGCTCCAGGAGAAATACGGCTTCAAAGTGATCAATCAACCTAACCAGGGCCTTCCCTCCGCAAGGAATACCGGGATCTTGAATGCCCGTGGGGAATATGTAGCCTATCTGGATGCTGACGATAAAATAGACCCGCATTTCTACGAGCGGGCGATCAAATTACTGGAGAAGTATCCCAATGTAAGCTTTGTGGCATCATGGGTTAAGTACTTCTATGAAGCGGAAGGGATTTGGCCATGCCATATTCCAGAACCACCATTCTTACTGATCCACAATATGGTGCACACCATGTACCTGTGCAGGGCAGACGATTTCCTGAACTTCGGGATGAACGACAATGCCTTTGAGTACGGAATGGAGGATTATGATGCAAACATCTCATTATTAAAAAATGGATGTAGGGGAGTTGTCATTCCCGAACCCCTTTTGATCTACCGGGTTCATTCAACTTCAATGTCAAGGGGATTCAACAGGAATAACATGCTTTACCTATATAGATTACTATCCCATAAACATGCGGATTTCTATTCCAGGTATGCAAAAGAGATATTTAATCTTTTAATGGCGAACGGGCCCTCCTACCTGTATGACAACCCAACCCTAAAGCCGTATACCGATGTAATGGAATACAGGAAAAGGGTGGAGGAACTCGAAAAAGCGAATAGCTGGTACCAGAATACCTTAAACTACCTGCAGGAAACCCATAAGAATGGGAATAGGGTACAGGGCAATGAAGGATTGGAAGAAACTTCCCGGATAATCCTGCATTCGCCCAACCAGGCAGAGGAAATCAAACAATGGTACCACAAGGAATATGAAGTATTACCATTATGGTATAAACGATTTGGCCATATCATTAAGGTATTCCAGGGACACAGGAGCCTTAAATCGCTATTCATTGACTAAAAAAGGGATATGAAATTCTGGATTCTCACTACAGAGTATCCGCCTGAATTCGGAGGGGGGATCGGTACATATGTTTCTATTGCAGCACGCATGCTCCGGGATAAAGGGCATAGCGTAACGGTATTCCTGTATCAGATGGGCATCGCTTCTGATAGGATATCCATAGAGGATGGTATCAGGATAATCAGGTTCCCGCCTACCCAAACCAATGCAAGCAAATTCCTCGGATTCAATGCAGCATTAAGTTATGAATATGCAAAGGCAATAGAAAAATACATCCAAAAGGAAGGCGCACCTGATATTCTCGAATCCCAGGAATACCATGGCATAGCCTATTACACCCAACAATTCAAGCTATTGGGATATGAGTCATTTAAGGACCTTAATATCCTGATAACCTGCCATGCACCCTCATTCATCTGCCTGGAATACAACCATATTCCTGTCTACCAGCTTCCCTATTATTGGACTGGCCTGATGGAAAAATCAACGATCAAATGCGCTGACATACTGGTATCGCCTTCCTACTATTTTGTTGAACAAGCGAAACAAAGAATGGACTGGACTGATACACGGGCGGAGGTCATCCCAAACCCTATTGATATTCCTGACCTCAGGGAACAATCGATCAACCGAAACCATATTGTTTGCTTCGGAAAACTTTCCCCGCTGAAAGGAAGCTTTGAGCTGTTAAGGTATTTCAAGGAACTATGGGATAATGGATTCGAACATCCACTCCATATCATTGGGGGAACCGAACAGATCTTCCACCCGGAAGGCCTCACCATGGGCGATATCGTTAAGGAAAAATATGCCCGGTATATTGAAAGTGGGCTGCTGGTACTGGAGGGTAACCTGAGCCCTGAAAAAGCAAGGGCAAAGGTCATTAATGCCCATGTAGTGATCGTACCGAGTACCTTCGATAATTTCCCCTATACCGTATTGGAAGCAATGAGTTGGGGGAAAGTCCTTCTTGTATCCCAAAGTGGAGGGCAATCAGAGATGATTGAAGATGGTTTCAATGGCTTCATTTTTGACCATGACAAACCCCGGGAATTCCATCAAAAACTGGAACTCATCCTGACCCTTTCCAATAAGGAGTTAGCCCAGATAGGAAAACGGGCACACGCGTCCATAAAAGAAAAGTATGCTCCTGATGTGATATACAACCAAAAAATCAGGGTCATCCAGCAATACCTCGCTAATAAACCGGAAAGAAAGCACTTTCCATTTCTCGAAAGTGCTGTACCTGTCAACAACAAAAGCCAATCTGGTCCCCAAAACGAACTCCTTAGTGTAGTGATTCCCTATTATAATATGGGCGATTATATCCGGGATTGTGTGAGGTCGGTATTAAATGCTGACTACCCTGAAATGGAAGTGATCATTGTGAATGACGGCAGCACTGAACCCAACAGCATATCCATACTTAAGGAATTCGAGGATATCCCCAACGTAAAAGTGATCCACAAGAAAAATGAAGGACTATCCATTTGCCGGAATATTGGCGCCCAAAACGCAACTGGTAAATACCTGGCATTCCTTGACGCGGATGATATGGTCGCCCCTGATTATTATTCAAAAGCGATCAGGACACTAAGGCTGTATGACAATGTACATTTCGTTGGCACCTGGATCAAATACTTTGGCGAAAGCCAGGACACATGGCCTTCATTTAACCCGGAGCCACCCTATATCCTGGTCCATAACCTCGTAAATAGCAGTTCTCTGGTCTATAAGAAAAACACCTTCCTTGAATTTGGCCAGAACGACCACAAGCTGGTTTATGGAATGGAAGATTGGGATAGTGTTATCAGCCTGATCAGTCAAAACAAAGGAGGGGTTGTCCTGCCCGAGCCCCTATTCTTTTACAGGATAAGGAAAAATTCAATGGCAAGGGCATTCACCCACACCAAAAGGACCTACCTATACCGGTTAATTTCCCAAAAACATGCAACGTTTTACAACCGTTATGGTCATGAAATAGCCAATATCCTTAATCAAAATGGAAGTGGTATATATATCGATAACCCGACTTTGGAAACAAGTTTTGTTAGTGGGTTAAATGGCTTACCGATATCATCCAAAATGAAAGAAAAGATAAAGGAACTGGCTAAAAGAAACAGGCACATCAGGAAAGTTGCCTATACACTGTACAAAAACTTCAAATAATCTGTCGAAATGATACTGAAAGTTGCTAATGAATGGTTACGAGGGTCCAATAAGATGGAACGCCTATGGCTGCTGGCCAAGATCGAATTCAAATTAAGATACTATGAGAACAAGCTGGGGTTGTTCTGGGCATTGTTGAAGCCCATTATGGATATTTGTATTTACTATATAGTATTCAAAATAATCCTGAAATCAGATATCCCGGCGTTTGCCTCCTTCCTGTTTATCGGACTTATTCTTTGGAATTTCTTTGTGGAATCTACATCAGGCACCATCCAGATCTTAAGTGTCAAGAAATACCTCTATGAGTATTCTAACATGAACAAGATCGAGATCTACCTTTCTACCCTGATAAGCAACAGCATTGGTCTCTTCTTCAATTTCCTGATGTTTTGCATGTTCTATGCCTTCCTGGAAAAGGAAAGCATTGGCCTGTCGATTCATAACCTCTGGATCATCCCACTATATATCAACCTTTTTATTTTATCACTCGGGGTGTCCCTGATACTCTCCAACATCTATATTATCGCAAAAGATATTTCCCAGATATGGGCCGTATTTATCTCCTTTTTATTCTTCCTGTCACCTATACTTTACAATTTGAAAACATTCAAGGAGGCACTTCCTTCCTTTGATTATGTCAATCCCGTTGCTGGCATCATCATCAATGCCAGGCATGTAATGATGGAAGGAAAAAATCCCGACTTTGCATTGATGGCCTGGGATTTTGGCTATGCCATTTTTCTCTTACTACTGGGCATCTCTATTTTAAACAAACTGGGTTCTAAAGCCTCTGAAAAACTCTAATGCGAATGGACAAGCAACCGATAATTGTAGCAAAGAATATCTCCAAAACATTTACCATTAGTGAAGACAGCCACAACACGGTAAAACACAGGTTATTCAACCTTTTCAATCCTCCAAAGCACAAACGTGTAGAGGCACTTAAAATGTCCTCACTCGAGATCAGGAGGGGCGAGTGTATAGGCCTGATAGGCCGGAATGGTTGTGGAAAATCCACCATGGTCAAGCTCCTGGCAGGGGTTTACCCAAGTGATACGGGCTATATCAATATTAATGGCACAACCATGTTGATGAACCTTGGGGTCGGCATGAGCCATGAACTTACAGCCAGGGAAAATATTTATGTATCCGCATCAGTACTTGGGTTGTCCATAAAAGAAATAGACAAAATTTTTGATACCATCATCCAATTTGCGGAACTGGAAGAATTTGTTGACACAAAAATCAAATTCTTCTCTTCCGGTATGGTAGCCAGGCTCGGGTTTTCCATTGCAGTAAACGCAGGTGCTGATATCATGTTCCTTGATGAGATATTTGCAGTCGGCGACATGAAGTTCCAGGAAAAAGCGATCAAGGTGTTTGAAAGCAGTTGGATCCAGGGTAAAACAGTTGTCCTGGTGAGTCACTCCATGGATGTCATCAAAAAGTACTGCAACAGGGTGATCTACATGAAGAACGGGAAAATTGAATTCGCGGGGCAGCCCGAGGAAGCCATTGATCTTTATATGCAAGACAACCACTAACCAGTGGTTGTCTTGGCTTCTTTACCATATGCCATGGCAAGGGCCAGGCAAATGAAGAATCCGGTCATAACATTGCCAATGCTACGGTCAAAATAGGTTTCAGAAACATAGGAACAAGCGAAGGCAATGATCACCAATGCCCCCCATCCAAACCCATTCCTTACGGCTCCTATCAAAGGCAGGATGACCCAACCTGCAACCAACAGGACCAGTCCCACCAGTCCAAGGGTCACCCAGGCATCAAGGTAATTATTGTGCAGGTTGCGCCTGGTTGTCACCCCAAATACAAAGTCTTTGGAAGCATATACCTTCAACAATTCATCCATCTTATCGCCGATTCCCGTTCCCAGCCATAGATTTTCTTTCCCCACTATTTTCCCGCATTCCCAAACGGCCAACCTGATATTGGCGCCATTCCATTGTTCTGCATTCAATTCCCCATTATAATGGCTCTCTTTAGCCTGGCTCTTGAAATCATAATTAGTATAAGCCAATTCCCGGAAACGATTTAGTGTCTTGGGCGAAAACTTGTACAACAGGAAGCCGGCGATCAGCAACCCGATCAATAAGGTTGCCCCCTCCAGCACCATCTTTTTGCTAAGGACCTGCCAAACAACAAATGACCCAACCACTGCATAGAGTACAATGATGGCCATCCTGCTGGCCAGCATAAAATGAAAGGGCAACAGGATAAGGATAGCCATCCACAACCAACCTGCCAGGTTCGAAGGCACTTCCTTTTTGTATAGCAACCACCCTGCCCCAAACAGGACCAGGTTGGTCAACAAGGCTATATAAATGGATTGATGGCCAAGGATCCCTGTCAGGGCATCATTGTACAGAAAGCCTGAATCACCGGTGTTTTGCCAATTCCTGATCGCAGCAATAAAACAAATGATTGCTACCATTGCCATAACCATTGCCATCAGGAAAAGGAACCTGTTACGCACCCATGCAGGTATACTGATCAAGCCCAGGGAAAGCGGGAAGATCAATAAGGGAGCCCGCATGCCCAGCATCACGGAGGCTTCGGCCCTGTTGGCTGACCAGGCAAAACTCAACAGTTGCCATAATCCAAAAGCCAGCATGAATACCAGTGCCGGCCGCCTGCCAACAGAGGCTAACCTTTCCTTCCAACTGCTGTAGAAAAAAGAATAAACGAATATCCCCACTATGGCGATATTGTTGATAACAGGATGCCTCGCCAGGAACAGGGAGATATAAAAAACGGCAAGGATAGCATACAGTCCGGCATCTTTCCTGCCCCGGCCGGCAGAAGGCACGTCCTTCAGGATAAGGTAATTCAACATCAACGAAAATTTCCCAAAAATAAATCCTCCCCTATAAACTATCCCCTACTCTTGCGGGTAATTATCCTAATTTTAGCAAGATTACCTATTACATGAAAATTCTTTTACAATACCTCAAGCCATACAAATGGCTTGTCCTGCTGACACTGCTATTAGCCGGCATCAATACAGGGTTCTCCCTTATCGATCCGATCATTTTCGGCAAAATGACCAAGATCGCGTTTGATTACAAACAATATGACTGGCCGGGTTTTGCCAAAGCAGTAGGACTATTATTACTGGCATCCATCAGTGTAGCCATGGTAAGCCGCATCGCCAAAGCTTTCCAGGACTATTTCTTCAATGTGATCACCCAGAAATTTGGCGCAAAGGTCTTTACAGATGGACTGAAACATGCCATGAAACTTCCCTACCACGAATTTGAAGACCAGCGCAGCGGGGAAACCCTCAGCATCCTCCAAAAAGTGGAAACCGATACAGAAAGATTCATTTCCAATTTCATCAACATCTTGTTCGGTGTCTTTATCGGGATCCTGTTTGTGGCCATTTATGCTTTCAGTATACACTGGTCATTACCGTTGGTATATTTTGGTGGCATATTATTGTTGACCTTGCTAACCAATGCACTGAGCAAGAGGATCAAATCCATCCAAAAGACCATTGTAGCCCAGACTACTTCACTTGCCGGAACAACCACCGAGTCCCTTCGCAATATTGAACTGATCAAAAGCCTCGGGCTCACCAACCAGGAAGTGGAAAGGCTGAACAAGAATACCTACAAGATCCTTGGGCTTGAACTCACCAAGGTGAAGCGCATCAGGAGCCTCAGCTTTGTGCAGGGCACCTTTGTCAATACCTTGCGACAAGTGATCCTTTTCCTCCTGATGTGGCTGATCTATAAGGAAAGGATGAAACCTGAAGAACTGGTTACCATGCAGATCTTTTCCTTTTTCGTTTTCGGTCCTTTGCAGGAGATAGGCAACATCATTCTATCCTACCGCGAAGCCGAGGCTTCCCTCCAGAATTTCAGGAACCTGATGGAAAAGAAACCGGAGCCAAGGCCCGAGAACCCTAAACACCTATCGGCCATCCATACCCTAACCTTTGCCAATATCAGCTTCAAGCATAAGACTGCACAACAGCATGCCATCCAGGGCATCAGTTTTGAAGTAAAGAAGGGGGAAACCATTGCCTTCGTTGGCCCTTCAGGCGCAGGTAAGACCACACTGGTAAAGCTGCTGGTAGGACTTTACCGGCCGGAAGATGGCAGTATCCTTTACAATGGCATTGATGGGCGGGAACTGGACTTTGATGAACTCAGGAGCCAGATCGGTTTTGTAACCCAGGATACGCAGTTGTTCGCAGGCACGATTAAAGAAAACCTCTTGTTTGTAAATCCAGGGGCATCTGATGAAGCAGTGCTGGACGTGTTGGAAAAGGCAAGTTGCCAGAACCTGCTGAGAAGGGCCGAGAAAGGATTGGATACTGTAATTGGCGAAGGTGGCTTGAAACTGAGTGGCGGGGAGAAACAAAGATTAAGTATAGCCCGCTCGCTTTTAAGGCATCCCAACCTGTTGATCTTCGATGAAGCCACTTCGGCCCTTGATTCATTGACGGAAGATGAGATCACCAGTACCATCAGGTCCATCTCGGCCCAACGTGAACAGATCACCATTATGATCGCCCACCGCTTATCCACCATTATGCATGCCGACAGGATCTTCGTGCTGGAGAGGGGTGAAATTGTTGAAACCGGTACCCATCAGCAATTACTCAGCGAAAAAGGTCTTTACTACGCCATGTGGAGGCAACAGATCGGGGAAAGAAAGATAACCGAAAAATCCACTGTCCATCCAGAAATACTTTCGTAAAAAATAAAGGCTGCCTAAGCAGCCTTTATTTTTTATTGAAGCTTATAGGTAAAGTTCAGGTCAATATCTGTATCCCCTACAGTTACTGCATCCCCTGTGGCTTTAACGCCTGGTTTATGCTTTAACACAACCCTTACTGTTCCAGTGCTGGCAGCAGCAGTCTGCCATTCTGAAGTAATACCCACAGGCAGGTTATTGGCATCCTTATCCAATATCGTAATGTTGATATTAGGCGGTGTGGGAATGAAATAGAACTGGTGGTCAACTGCCTCTTCTTCCACTTCTTCCGTTATATCCTCCGCAGGATTTACACTTTCATTCAAAAGCGTTACGGCACAAGTATACTTGGTATTGGGCTTCAGTACGATCTCGTCAAAGGCTGAAGGAGGGTTTCCACCTTCCCCATCAGCATCCCTGAAAATTGCTGAAAACACATTGGAAGTTCCCTGTTCCTGGAAGGTCAACACCACAGTAGTGATCAACTCTTCCTCATTGGGCGTTTCCTTATCCTTTGAACAACCAGTAAGCACGAGGGCTGAAAGCAGCAACCCTCCGGCAAAACGCTTCATTACTCTTTTCATCAGTCTTGATTTTGATTAGTGATTATGATGGTTATCATTTCCAAGTGGCACTTTGAACTTCAGGCCGATATTCCGACCCATATCCAGGGAGAAATACCGGAATGCGTTCATATAATCCCGATAGGCAACATCGAAAAGGTTGCTGACGGTAAGGACAAGGTTTACGGGTTGTTTGCCCAGCATCAGGCCAGTACCGGCTTCCAGGCTTGTCAGGAAGTAGGCAGGAGGCGGTGGTGCGTAATCGGACACGTACTGGATGGATCCATCCGGCTGTGGCTTTTCAATATTTCCGGTCGAGGGAACCCTGGTCTGCTCCATCACCTGAGTGAAGCCCAATTTGATATAGCTTTCCTGCCATTTCCCGGTATTGCCAAAATCATATTGCAATTCTGCCTCATAACGGTCTGCCGGCATCTGGATGATCCAGTCATCTGCCCGCTTATCCCAGGCCCTTAAAAGGGAGGCCTTAAGGGTAGCTTTGATATGGGCATTGAAGGAATAACCCACAGCAGCATCCAACCCATTCAGCCTGGCATCTGTCTGTCTGTATTCAAAAGCAGGGAATGCGCCCCTGATCGTCAATACAGGTGGATAGGTTGGTGCCAGGTAAATAAAATCAACGATATCCTTATGATAAAAACCGAGATCGATGTCCCATTTCGAAGTATTGTACAACAGGTTCAACAACCAGCTGTTTGCCCTTTCAGGGCCCAGGGAAGGATCACCTGATTCAACCCTTGCCGCACTATGGTGAAGGCCATTCGCATACAATTCATTTACTTGTGGCGCCCTCCATGCAGTTGAAAAATTCAGCGTGGTCTTCAAATCATCACGCCAACGATAGGTCAACCCGGCATTGGAAGAAAGATTGCTGAAATACCTGCTGTCATATTCCCGGCCAAGGTTATCGTTTACATTATAGATGGAACGGATATCGTAACGCAACCCGCCATCTACCAACCAACGACCCTTACTCCATTTTTCAATGATAAAGGCGCCGGCATTGTAAGCCTGGTAATTGGGAATAAAAACCCGCTGGCGATAAGAGTCATTCTCCTGGTAGGAACCGGTAACCCCAATGGTACCCCTGATGTTCCGGAAAGAATGATGATCCCAAACAAGGTCAGCACCTACTGTTCCAATGGTGAGGTCCAGTTGTGGGACATCCGGACTGGAAGCAAATCGTTTGATATCGTACTCCTGCCGGCTGTTATACTGACCGGAAAGTACCAGGTTCAAGCGTCCGATCTCACCGGTATTCAGGTAGGATTTAATTTTCAGTAACTGGTGCTGCACTTTTTGGTAGGGGCGATCAATTTCATAAGTAAACCCTACATTTTTGATGTATTCAGGTGGTTCACCATTCTCAATCACTTGTTCCAGGTCGGAAACATTGCCTATATGTGATCCCCTGAAGATTCCCAGGCGGGTATTGAACTGGCTGTAAAAGACCTCAACACCCTTCTTCTCCTGCTGTAATCCTGCCGCAACAGAAAAATTGAACTCAGACACCCCGCTATTGTCCAACCAATAATCGGCCGTCCTGCCATTTCCTCCCCTTTTCACGGATGACTGCAGTCGCCAGCTGAAGGCGGGATGCTTCCTCGAATTGCCTTCAATGATTCCGGACAGTACCCCTTGCCAATTATTGCTGAACATAGCAGCATTCAATTCGCCTTTAATTCCGGGGGTAGCAGGCAATAACCTGGGCTCCACTAAAACAACTCCCCCTATGGCATCCCCTCCATAACGCAGGGAACTGGCTCCTTTGATAACGGTCAGGCGATTGGCAATATAAGGATCCACTTCAGGCGCATGCTCACTTCCCCATTGCTGCCCTTCCTGCCGGATACCATTGTTGAGGATCACTACCCTGTTACTATGCATCCCATGGATCACCGGCTTGTAAATATTTGAACCGGTCTGTAAAACACTTACTCCCGGAACCTGTTTGAGCGATTCCCCAAGGCTGAGTCCCCTGACAGCTTCCAGATTCCTGCCCTTTATTTCACCGGTGATGGCGGTCCCCCTTGAACTGGCTGCACCCACTACCGTTACCTCGGAAAGCTGGGATTGTGCATGTGGCAGTTCAAAATCCTGGTGCAGGTCATCCTTGATATGGATATGCGCTTCCAAAGGTTGGCAACCCACATGGGTGATCAGGATATTGTAGCTCCCGGGACAGAGGCCTTCCACCTGGAACCTTCCCTTCTCATCCGTTACCAGTTCCTTCCTGGTCTCCCTTATCGTTACTGTTGCCCCTTTCAGTTTCTCCCTGGTGTCCGCATCTGTCACTACCCCGCTAAACCGAAGGACACACTGCGCCGAAGCGTAAACAGGCATCAACAGGAAGACAAGAAGGCTATATTTCAATAGACTTTTCAACTAGTTTGTTTGTGGGTCACAAAACTAAGGGAAAAGGGAAAATTTGCAACAATGTTTCTTTTTTTATTTAGGGAAGCGAACTGTGAAAACAGATCCTTCGCCGGGGGCGCTGGTGAAATGGATGGTCCCGTTCAGTTCATTGACCAACCTTTTTACAATCGATAGGCCAAGTCCGGTAGAGCTTTCACCGGCTGTGGGACGCGAAGACAACTGGGCATATTTCTTGAACAGCAACTCTTGTTCATCAACGGGTATTCCCAATCCTTCATCCTGGACACTGATCCAGGTATCGGCTTCGGTCTCCCCGTAACTAAGTACAACCCGCTTCCCGGAGGGGGAATATTTGATTGCGTTTGAGAGCAGATTATCCACTATCCTTTTCAGGAGGTCCTGGTCGGTCAAAAGGAAGAATTCTTCAGGACCTTCTACCCTGACCGTGATATTCTTCTGTCCAGCGGCTGGAAAATGGAATTCAGCAAGGTACCCCAGATAAGCCCGCAGATCGGTCTCTTCGAGTTCCAGATTTTTCCCTGAAGTACCACCTTTCTCCACTTCAAGGATATTCCTGATCAGCTTCTCGCCATTCAAAGCAGACACCCTGATCTTTTGAAGCGCATTCCGTTGCTCTGGGTTCAGATCGGCTTCTTCTGTCAATAACTGGCTCCACATGGCAATACTGGCAAATGGAGTGGAAAGGTCATGGGACACAATGCTGATCAATGCATTTTTCTCATGGTTGAGGGTGACCAGCTTTTCCTTTTGTTTAACGATGACAGTATTGACCTCCTTGAGCTTTTTGTTTGCCCGACGGTACCAAACCAGGAAAAACGCTACCAGCACCAGCACTGCACCGGCTCCTATTGCAACAAACGTAATGACCTTATTGCGTAATTTTTCCTGCTCCACGGCCGCAAGCAAGAGTTTGTTTTGCTGTTCCCTGTCCCGGGCATGGAGCCGCTCCTGCATCTGGGCGATGGTGTTATTGGTTGACTCATTTACCAAAGCAGTATCCAATTGGTACCATTGCTGCTGGAATTCATATGCTTTCCGGTATTGGCCCAGCCGCTCATATAACTTTGCAAAAATGGAATAGGTATCAGCTTCCTTTTGCCGGGAATGAAGTGATCGGGCATTGGACAAGGCAAGGTCGGCGTAATGCCTGGCTGAATCGAATTGTTTCAGTTCAATGAACGCATCACTCAGGTTGAGGTAATCGGTCCATAAGTTCGATTCATTCCCGTCCTGTAAATGCAAGACCAGGTTGTTCCTGAAATACTCCAGGGACTTGGCAAAATCCTTTTTCTTAAAGTAAACGTTCCCTAAATTATTGTTGATGAAAGGGTCGGAATCGTGGTGATTGAATTGTTGTGCCAGCTCCGCTGCCCTTCGTAAATAATATAAGGCGCTATCGGGCATATTGAGAAGGTTGTAGATGGCCCCGATATTACTGTACCCCGAGATAAGGTTGGAAACCTCCCCATTCCTTTCGGAAATCTTAAGGCAGTCAAGGTAGAAATCACGTGCTCGGGAGTACTGCTTGATCTCTGTGTAGGCGATCGCGAGGTCGCTCAGTGCCGACATTTCATATTCCTGGTAACCGCCTTCACGGGAAGCAGACAAGGTTGCGAAATAAAAAGAAATGGCATTCTCGTAATTACCAAGGTATTCCTGTTGCAAGCCCTTCAATCGCAGGGCCAAGACCTTCCCTTTTGGGAAACCGATGCGTGAGGAAGTTTCTTCTATTAGCCCGGCATTGTACCCAATGGAGTCGATCTTGCTTTCGTCAAACGCAATACTGCGATCATACAGGCTTTTGAGGAATATTGTATCAGCCTTTTGCGCCCGGGCAAAAGAAACAAGAAAAACAAGGTATATGAAGGTTAGGTTCCGCAATACATCACCCGGAGAACAAGGAATTAGTCTATGAGCTTGTTCTTCAAAGCGAATTTAACCAGTCCAACGGTATTTTGCACACCCAATTTGGCGATCAGGTTCTTGCGGTGGGTTTCGACCGTGCTGATGCTCAGGAATAGTTTTTTCGCGATCTCAGCATTGGAAAACTCCTTGCAAACCAGTTTCAGGACCTCGATTTCCCTTTTGGAAAGGATCTCATCTACCTTCTTGTCCTCGATGGTAAGGGTGTTCCGAAAATTATCCTCATTCAGGATATCGATTTCCTTGCTGTAATAGGAACCCCCTCCTGCAACGGTGCGGATCGCACTGATCAGTTCATCTACACTGGCATTTTTCAGGATATAGCCCTGGACATTATACTTCAGGAGTTTATGGACATAGCGGGTACCCCTCATGAGGGTGAGGTAAATGATCTTCTGCTGGGGCATCCTTGACCTGATCTGCTTGATCAGTTCCTCTTCCTCCATGTCCGGAAGGTTTACATCCAGCAGGAGGATATCGGCATTAACAACACCCAATTGGTCCAGTAAGGCAGCACCTGACAAACTTGTCCCCGTAACTTTTATGTCCGGTTGTTTTTGCAGTAAAAGTGAAAGGCCTTCCAGGTACATCTCGTGGTCATCCGTAATAAAAACCGTGATCATGGCCTGAAACTGTTTAATGGTTTTTTTCAATTATTGGATAATGATTTACAAAGAAACCATTTTTTAATATTACCTAAAGTGCCGGCAAAAAGCCTGATCTGCCGGCCATCTTTGGCCGTTTGCCGCAAACCCTTACCAGGCCTGAATTAAGGGTATCTACTTATAGGTGGAAAAAAGGCCGAAAAAAATAAAAATACCCAATTACCAATAAGGATTACCCCTGCCCGGGAGCAAAAAAGCCGCACTTTCAGTCGGTGCGGCTTTTCAAAAAAATGTTTTCTGGCCTTATTGGATATTCTCAATAACCCCGGCAATTCCCTGGCCACCACCTACACAGGCGGTAACCATTCCATACTTCTTGTTCAGACGCTTCATGTCATGGGTAACCTGGATGGTCAACTTGGCACCGGTACAACCCAGGGGATGACCCAGTGCAATAGCCCCACCATTGATGTTCACAATATCAGGGTTCAGGCCGGCTTCCCTGATCACTGCAAGAGCCTGGGAAGCGAATGCTTCGTTCAGTTCAACCAGGTCAATATCCTGGAGTTTCATACCTGCCTGTGACAATGCTTTAGGAATGGCAGCAACAGGACCTATACCCATGATCCTGGGATGGACACCAGCGCTGGCACAACTGACCAGCCGGGCGATGGGCTTCAGGCCCAATTCATTCACCATCCTTTCACTCATCACTACCACAAAAGCAGCACCATCGCTGGTTTGGGATGAGTTACCGGCGGTAATACACCCCCCGGCTGCAAATGCAGGCTTCAATTTGGCCAGCGCCTCCAGGTTGGTATCCGCCCTGGGGCCCTCATCCGTATCAACAACAAATGACTTTTTCTGCTTCCTGCCTTTTTCGTCCAGGAAAACCTGCTCCACTGAAATAGGCAGGATTCCTGGCTTAAAGAAGCCCGATTCAATGGCATGGATGGCCTTACGGTGGGAGTTATAGGAAAATTCATCCTGCGCTTCGCGGCTGATACCGAATTCCTTAGCAACTGCTTCCGCTGTCAAACCCATGCTGAGGTAATAATCCGGCGTCTCACTGGCTACGCTAAAAGCCGGCACTGTTTTCCAGCCCGCTGTGGGCACCATGCTCATACTTTCCGTTCCTCCTGCTACAATACATTCGGCCTGCCCGGAACGGATCTTGGCAGTGGCGATGGCAATTGTTTCCAAACCACTCGCACAATAACGGTTCACGGTCATACCGGGCACGTCAATGCCCAATGCCCTTACAGAGATCATCCTTCCGATCTGAAGCCCTTGTTCTGCCTCAGGTACAGCATTCCCAACGATCAGGTCATCGACCCTGGCTGGGTCCAACTGTGGCAATGAAGTCATCAAACCCTTTATAACATCTACTGCGAGGTCATCGGGACGCACAAAACGAAAGCCTCCACGCTTGGATTTGGTAACAGCCGTACGGAAACCGGCCACGATATACGCTTCTTGCATAATGCGATTAGTTGATTGAACGATTTTAAATGACAAGACAAAAAGGTTGCATAGACAACCTTCTATCTCAAAGTTAAGCTTTATTCCATTCCGGCAAAATCAAAAAAGAGGTGATTGCACGGCTTGGTAACCGAAGGGGCAGCATGTATCTTCGCAACCGTTATGTACCAGTTACTCCGCAATATTCTGTTTTGGTTTCCAGCTGAATCCGTTCATTATTTTGCCATGAACAGCCTTCAGGCAGGTTGTTCCATCAGGCCCCTGAAAAAGTTGGTGGCATCGGGCTTCCAAAGCAATAATGAAAAACTGGCCACCCATGTCTTTGGACTGGATTTCCCCAATCCCGTTGGCCTGGCGGCTGGTTTCGACAAGAATGCCCGCTACCTTAATGAACTGGAAGCCCTGGGATTCGGCTTTGTAGAGATTGGTACGGTAACCCCCCAACCCCAGCCGGGAAATGACAAGCCCAGGCTTTTCCGCCTGCCAAAGGACAAGGCCCTGATCAACCGCATGGGCTTCAATAACGACGGAGTGAAAGCCGCCGTCAAAAGATTGCAGCAATGGAGGGATAAAGCAGCCAGGTCCGGCAGCCAGTTGATCATTGGTGGGAATATCGGGAAAAACAAGGTTACGCCTAATGAGGATGCCTGGAAGGATTACGAGATCTGTTTCAGGGAACTGTTTGAGTGGGTGGATTACTTCGTGGTGAATGTGAGTTCACCCAACACACCTGGATTGAGGGCCTTACAGGAAAAAGATGCCTTGCACAAGATCCTCTCCCACCTCCAGACCATTAATCAGCAGCAGGCCAATCCCAAGCCCTTATTACTGAAGATAGCACCAGACCTTAGTTGGGAAGAGATTGACGACGTGATAGACCTGGCTAGGGAAATCAACCTGGACGGCCTGGTAGCAACCAACACTACCATCAGCCGCGAGAACCTCCAAACTACCGGGGAAGAACTTGATGCTATTGGTGCCGGCGGACTAAGCGGTGCTCCATTACGTCAACGGTCAACCGAAATAGTTAGGTACATAGCGGAAAGGTCTGGAGGACAAATTCCCATTATCGCGAGTGGCGGCATCTTTACCGCTGCTGACGCCAGGGAGAAATTGGAAGCCGGGGCCAGCCTGGTACAGGTATGGACAGGTTTTATCTATGAAGGGCCGGGGATCGTAAAACAGATTTGTAAAGGCCTGGTCCAATAAACAACCGGCCTTTCTATATTGTCCATAAGTACCCGAAAAATATTCCACCCTTACAGGCAACCACTTGAAGCCGGGTTTCATCTTTTTTGCCTATCGTCAATCAATTTATTGGTAAAGGGGTTGACCAATTGAAAAACTTTAAAAAGCAAACAAGCACATAAATCAACACTAAACCATGGAACAACTGCTCACTGTAGACGCAATGATCAGCCTTATTACACTGGCTGTATTGGAAATTGTATTGGGCATCGATAACGTGATCTTCGTTTCCATCCTGATGGGACGCCTCGACAAAAAAGATCAGCTCAAAGCCCGACGGATCTGGATGATCGGGGGTATTACCGTAAGGATATTGTTATTGATGGCCATTGGCTGGCTGGTTAAGAACGGCAACAAGGAACTATTTGGTTTCGACTGGGGAAGTTCCCACTACGCCTTCAACCTCAGGAACATCATCATGTTCGTGGGTGGTCTCTTCCTTTTGTATAAAACGGTAAAGGAGATCCACCACAAACTGGAAGGTGATGAAGAAGCCCTTGAAGCCAAAAGCAAAGGGGAATCATTTGCTGCTATCATCGGCCAGATCCTGTTGATCGATATGGTATTCTCTTTCGATAGTATCATTACGGCTGTTGGCCTGGCAAAGATCGTTGCAGTGATGATCATCGCCGTGATCATCGCCATGATCGTGATGTTCTTCTTCGCAGACAAGATCTCTGCCTTTATCCACAAGCACCCCACCCTGAAAATGCTTGCCCTTTCCTTCCTGCTCATGGTCGGCTTCAGCCTGTTCTTCGAAGGGTTGGAACCCCTGCATGGAAGTCATATCGACAAAGGATATATTTATTTTGCAATGGCCTTCTCCTTTGGAGTAGAACTGCTGAACATGTGGATGCGGAAAAAAGACCAGAAGAAGAAACCTGTCGAATTGCGGGAACCTGTTTTGCGCCAGTCACAATACAGGGACACCATGCCAACCCCTTATGACGACCAGGCTAAATAAAAGATCTTGATACCCATTAATAAAAAACGGCTGAAACATCAGCCGTTTTTTTATTCAGGTATGCTTCGATATTGTCATAAAGAAGCTGTTCCACTTCTTATCCTACCTAATATTTAAGGATTCACTTATCGGATACACATCAGGCTTGCAGCAACCATGCCTGCCGTCTCGGTGCGAAGCCTGGTTGCGCCCAACATCACCGCCTTAAAACCATTTGACAGGGCAAGGGAAATTTCCTCAGCAGTAAAATCGCCTTCCGGCCCGATCAGGATGAGTTGGCTGCCTGAAGCAGGTGTAAGTTCCCTCAGGGAAAGCCGCTCTTCTTCCAGGCAATGGGCGATCCAACGATGATCAGCCTTTTCCTTATTGACCAAATCAGGAAAAGCAACCGGAGCCGATATTTCGGGTAACCATACCTGTTGGCTTTGCAACATGGCACTCACCAGGATCTGGCGCATGCGATCCAACCTGAAATGTTGTTTCTCCGTCCTGTGGCAAAGCAAGGGGAAAATAGCAGTTACGCCCATTTCAGTAGCCTTCTCCAGGAACCATTCCATCCTGGAAACATTCTTGACAAGTGAAATGGCTATTGAAACCGCTGCACCTTTCCGCTCCTCAAAATGCTGTTGGTCGATATTTACCGTGCATCGCTTCTTATGTGCATCCACTATGGTGGCTGTCATTAGATGCCCCTTCCCGTCGGTAAGGTGAAGTTGTTCCCCGTTCTCCATTCTCAATACGGACACCACATGCCTGGAGGTATCTTCATCCAGCACCAGCACCATTTCCTGGTTATACTCATTAACAAAAAAATAGGGGAGGCTCATAATGGCTGCAAAATAACAAAGTCCCGCCCAGAACTGGTGCGGGACCTTATCAATATGGTTACTCAGGAAAATAAATCAGAATGGCGGCTCATCATCATCAAAAGGCACATCATTCATCCGGCTGCCGATCTGGCGATAGCCACCGCCATCAGCCGGTCCTGCCACTGGCCCAAGGGGCTTCCAGCCTTGCGGTGCCCCTCCGCTTTCCCCTTCAATACCATCATCCACAAATTTCTGGATATGCAATTGGGCCCTGAGCTTAATGGTTTCCAGGGAACCATTACGGTGTTTGGCTATCCTGATATGGGTCTCCCCTTTTACACTTTCCCCATTCTCATTCGCATTCACATCATAGTATTCAGGACGATAGATGAACATTACCATATCCGCATCCTGTTCAATGGCACCCGATTCACGAAGGTCACTCAACTGGGGCATCTTATTGCCTTCCTTCCTGGTTTCTACCGCACGGCTCAACTGTGAAAGGGCGATCACCGGCACTTCCAATTCCTTCGCCAACTGCTTCAGGGAGCGGGAGATCTGGCTGATCTCCTGTTCACGGTTGGAATTCTTGTCCCCGGCACCACTCATCAACTGAAGGTAGTCGATGATTATCAGGCCAAGGTCATGCTTGTTCTTCAACCTCCGGCATTTGGCCCTGAGTTCAAATACATTGAGCGCAGCCGTATCATCGATGAAGATATTGGCCTTGGACAGCCTGTTGATCCCCCTCTTGTACAACTGCTCCATTTCATAGGGTTCCAGTTTCCCCCTGCTGATCTTCTCCAGATGGATCTCGCTTTCAGCAGAGAGGATACGTTGTACCAGCTGTCCGGCACCCATTTCCAGGCTGAAAACAGCAACTGCTGTAGGACGGACTGGGTTCAAAGCCGCATTACGTGCCAGATTAAGCGCGAAGGCGGTTTTACCTACAGCAGGACGGGCTGCGAGAATAATAAGGTCTGTCTTCTGCCAGCCGAATGTAACCTTATCCAGGCTGGGGAATCCCGAGGGAACTCCGGTAATATCTTCAGTCTGGTTCCTGAGGTCTTCGATACGTTGTATGGTTTGCACCAATACCGAATCGATGGAATTATAATCCTTGCGAAGGTGGTTATTCGTGATCTCGAATAGTTTGCTTTCCGCACTGTCCAGGAGGTCAAATACATCTGTAGAGTCCTCATAGGCATCGCTGATCACTTCCCCGCTGATCCTGATCAGTTCACGCTGGATGAATTTCTGCAGGATAATACGGCCGTGGGCTTCAATATTGGCAGAGGAGACTACCGTATTGGTAAGCTTGGTCACGTAATAAGGCCCTCCTACCATTTCCAATTCTTCCCTCTTACGCAGTTCCTCCACCACCGTCAGGATATCGATCGGCTGGCTTTTCTGCGAGAGGGCCTGCATGGCACGGAAGATGCGTTGGTGGGCATCAACATAAAAACATTCCGGCTTTAATATCTCCACAACCACATCGAAAGCGCCCTTCTCCAGCATAACGGCGCCCAGCACGGCCTCTTCCAGGTCTTTTGCCTGGGGAGGAACCTTGCCGTAAACCATTGTACTAAGATCAATCGAGCCTTTTCTTCGGTTCTTCCGGTCTTTGTTGATGTTTGTAAGGTCCATTGGGTGGTATAGAAATAATTTTAATGCCTAATCTTTCAGCCTCCGAACCGGTTTAACCACTGTTACTTTTCTGTTACCAATTTGTAAACGCGTAGTTAATCCCGGGTAAGGACGGCGAATATATATCCGGGCCTTTCTACTAAAAAAATTTTTTCGGCCGTTAATTTATGCTATAGATATCAAGAGGGTTATTAACAGGAAAAGGATGCTTTTCCACAATAATTATTCGCCTTTCCACAATTTAAAAAAGTTTTCCGCCAAATCCCCGCTGAAATACACACAGGATGTGAGAAAAGATTTCAAGGGCATTGTTTGGCCAGAATCCATCACCACCAGAATGGGCGTTGGCATCATCCCACGCCCGGAAAAGTGCTGAGAAAAGACCTGGAATGCAGCCAGAATGGCCCATCCAGGACAGAGCCCGGGGCTCCAAAAGGGTTCAGGTCCTGACAGGCCAAGGGTTACAGCCAATGTGACCGGCACCGTGAAAACACCCTTTTTGCAAAACGACCTGTTTCACTAGCGTTTCACGGACTCATTCATGAGCCCTTTCGGCAACATCATTTTCATTGTGGCAGCTATTGCATCGACGGACCAGGTAGGCGTAGCGGTCTTTTGCCAGTATTTCATCCTTTTGGCGGATGGCCTTCCTGAGCTGGGACATGGCAGCAGCCATTTTCCCTTCGTAATAGGACCGGAAAGGCTCTTTCAATCGATGGTGCCGCTCAAAACTGCGGCTGCACACATCGAATACACTATCCATGCTATTGGCCATTTGCAGGGCTCCCTCCCAGTCCCCTTTTTCCAGGTCCTGTCCAACCGTCTCCTGCAGGATAGCCAGCACATCCATTTGTTCGCTCAGGTCCTTTGCTGGCTCCCCTACCCCTTCCTCCATATGGCAAGAAGCGACGCCCATGATCAGTCCAATACCCGCTATCACCAAGACAATTTTCATAAATACCTTTTAGGGAATAGACATTGATAACCACCCCGGCAATCCCCCTTTTACTGGGACAAGCCTGAACAATCCGTTATATTTGCGGTCCGCTGTGCCGCGAAGCACTGGCTGCAATTTAAACCCGATAATTCAATGACGATTTCGTACAACTGGCTAAGTGAGTATTTACCTGTTACAATAGAACCGGAAAGACTGTCCCGCATCCTTACAGCAATTGGACTTGAAGTGGAAAGCATGGAGCAGTATGCCTCCATCAGGGGAGGGCTGCAGGGACTGGTGATAGGGGAAGTGCTGACCTGCGAACAACACCCGAATGCAGACAAACTCAAGTTAACTACGGTTACCATAGGTGGTCCTGAACCCTTGCAGATCGTATGTGGCGCACCCAATGTAGCTGCCGGCCAAAAAGTAGTGGTGGCCCCGGTAGGCTCCACCATTTACCCCAAGAGCGGCGACCCTTTGACCATGAAAGTGGCAAAGATCAGGGGAGTGGAAAGCTTTGGAATGATCTGTGCGGAAGATGAAATCGGGATGAGTGACGACCATGCCGGCATCATGATTTTGCCCGCAGACCTTAAACCGGGAACCCCGGCAGCCGATTATTTCAAACCTTACAACGATATTGTTTTTGAGATAGGCCTCACCCCCAACCGGATGGATGCTATGAGCCACCTGGGTGTTGCCAGGGACGTTTGCGCCTACCTCACCCACCACGACAAGAAGGAATTCAAGGTTAAAACCCCATCTGTCAACAGCTTCAAGGTGCAGGAACAAAGCCTGCCCATAGAAGTAAGTCTCGAAAATGAGGAATCCTGCCAGCGTTATGCAGGGGTAAGCATAACAGGTGTACAGATCGCCCCATCGCCGAAATGGCTGGCAGATCGCCTGCAGGCCATAGGTGTCCGCCCCATCAACAATATTGTTGACATCACCAACTATGTGCTGCATGAAACAGGGCAGCCCCTTCATGCATTTGATGCCGATGCCATTAGCGGGAAAAAAGTAGTTGTGAAGAACCTTCCGGAGCAAACCATCTTTGTCACCCTCGATGAAAAGGAAAGAAAACTGAGCAGCGAGGACCTGATGATCTGTAACGCTGAAAGCGGTATGTGTATGGCCGGGGTTTTCGGCGGACTGCACAGCGGTGTTACGGAAAAGACCACCAATATCTTCCTGGAAAGCGCCTGGTTCAATCCTGTTTCGATCCGCAAAACCTCCTTCCGCCATGGCCTGAGGACGGATGCTGCGTCCCGCTTCGAGAAGGGCGTAGACATCTCCCAAACGGTCAATGTGCTGAAAAGGGCCGCCTTGTTGATAAAGGAACTGGCCGGTGGAGCAATTGCCTCCGATATAGTTGACGTTTATCCCAATCCTGCAGAAAAGAAGCAGGTTGCCCTCAAGTACCACTACCTGAAAAAACTGAGTGGCAAGAATTACCACCCCGATACAGTGAAGAAGATACTGGAAGCGCTGGGATTCGAAGTGATCAAGGACGGCATAGACGAACTTTGGGTGTCCGTTCCATTCAGTAAACCAGACATCTCCATCCCGGCTGATATCGTGGAGGAAATCCTCCGGATAGATGGATTGGATAATGTTATAATCCCCCAAACCATCACCATCTCCCCTTCGGTTGAAGATTCATTTGAAGAAACACTGAAAGAGAAGATCGCCCAGTACCTGGCAGGATCCGGCTTCAATGAAGTATTGACCAACTCCATCACCAATAGCGCCTATTACGGGGAAGATACCCTTCGCAATTCGGTAAAAATGCTGAATAACCTCAGTGTTGAACTGGATGTGATGCGACCTTCCATGTTGGAAACAGGCCTGGAGCGGGTAGCCTACAATATCAACCGTAAGAACAACGACCTGGCTTTGTTTGAATGGGGTAAGACCTATAGCACCAGCGGTGTTGGCCAATATGCCGAACAGCCCCACTTGTGTGTTTACCTTAGCGGGCAATACATGCCGGCAAGCTGGCGCAGCAAAGGAGCTGCCAGTGACCTCTATGTGCTAAAAGGGGTGGTTGGCAAGATCCTCCAGGCAGCAGGACTGGAAAAGGCCCAGCTGGAACCGGTTGAAGAGCAGGGGCTCACTGCAGCGATCGCTATCAGTTTCGGCAAAGAGAAACTGGGGATTATTGGACAGGTGGCAAAGGCAAAGGCAGAGCAGTTCGATGTAAAACAGGAAGTATTCTATGCTGACCTGAACTGGAGCAAACTGGTGGAATTAGCCCGCAAGCAAAAGATCAGCTACCGCGAACTGCCCAAACAGCTGCCAGTAAACCGTGACCTGGCCATGGTGGTACCACAGCAGCTCTCCTACGGCCTGATTGAAAAAGCCATTCATGGGGCAGGCATTAAGAAACTGAAGAATATTTCCCTATTCGATATTTTCGAAAGCGAGAAATTAGGTGCAGGGAAAAAATCCGTAGCAGTTAGCTTCACCTTCCTTGACGAAGAGAAGACCATGACCGACAAGGAGATCGATACCATGATGCAGAAACTGATCCAGAACCTGGAAAAGGAAACCGGGGCTGAGATCAGGAAATAACCGACATCGCTGAAGTAAACCATTGGGAGCATGAACGATATTTTGCAACAGATCAGGCGGATCCAGGACAAATTGCAATTGCTGCAAAAACAAAACCAGCAACTGCAGAAGGACCAGGAGCGCCTGGTTTTCCAGTTGCAATCCTACCAGGAAAAAGACAGGTTGCAACAGCATCGCCTGGAAGAACTGGAAAGACAGATCGAAGTACTGAAATTATCGAGGCCCCAAATGGACGAAACAGATAAACAGGCACTCGAAAAAAGGATCAACCAATACCTGAAGGAAATTGACAAATGCCTTGCCCTGCTCAATACCTGATAACCCATGACAGATAGCCTGATACCCATAAATATCGTTATTGGCGACCGCAACTACCGCATCAAGATCCGCCCGCAGGATGAGGAGGCAGTAAGGAATACCATGAAAATGATCAATGACAAGATCATTGAGTTCAAGACGCAATTCTCCGCCAAGGATATGCAGGATTATGTGGCAATGGTGCTGGTGTGGTACGCAACAGAGAGAAGCCACCAAACCCAATCCCATCTTGACCAGGCTGCTATCGCCGATAAATTATCGCAACTGGAAAATATCATTGACAAAGAACTGGGTCAATAAAAAAGGACGGGATGATGATCATCCCGCCCTTTAACTATGTTTTGGAACTGGCCACTACAACCAGCCTTAATTACCCCCTGCAAACAGCTCCTGCAATTTCCTTTGCAGTTCCTCCCCGCGCAGGTTCTTGCCAATGATCCTTCCATTGGGATCAACCAGGAAGTTCTGCGGGATGGCATTAATCCCATACAGTTTGGCCACTGCATTTTGCCAGAACTGGAGGTCCGATACCTGTGTCCACATCAGTTTGTCATCCTTTATGGCCTTCAGCCATTTATCCCTGGCATTTGCACGGTCCAGGGACACACCCAAAACGGTAAAACCCTTTTCCTTATAGGCCTGGAATGCTTTCACTACATTGGGGTTCTCTGCACGGCAAGGACCACACCAGGAAGCCCAGAAATCGATCAATACATACTTGCCCCTGAAAGAAGAAAGACTAACGGGGTTACCTGCTGTATCAGCCTGGGTAAAATCCAGGGCCGGTTGGCCAATGGCCGTTTTCCTTACCGTTTCCACCTGTGTAGCGAATTCCGCTGCAGACGGGTAGCGCTGCACCCTGGCAGGGAGTTTCCTGAATAGGCCTTCAATTTCATCCGGGTTCTTAATATCGTAGCCGGCATACTGACGCAGTACAAAAAATGCGAGCGGCGAGTTTATTTTCTCCTTCAGGAATGGCCGGTATACTTTTTCTTTCATCTCTTCTTCCAGTGCTTCATACTGCTTGTCAATGGCTTCCATAGTGACCATATCTCCTGCTTTCCTGGCGGCAGTATACTGCTCCACCAACAGCTTCTGCCTGGCCTCAAAAGGCTGCAGGGTTTGCTGAATGTTCTGGTAATCCTCCTGCCCCTTTCCTGCCTTGATGACGGGATCGGGGAAACTGTCGCGATGCAGCACACTGGCCTTAACAGGCTCCATATAAAAAGTAACGCTATAAGGCTTATTACCCTGCACTTCTTCTGTCTGAAGGGTCACCATCCTGGGTTCATCCAGTTTACCCTTGAACAGGTAACTATCGCCCTGCACCAGGGCACTGTCCTTTACCCAGGCGCCATTGGCCCGATACTGCAGGTAAACCTTGCCAGGACTGGGTTTTACTTGATCCAGCTTCCCCTTGATCTGGAAGGAGCCGGATTGTGCAATGCTGGCAAAAGGAAGGGATAAGGCAAGAATTGTTGGAACTACTCTCATGCTTGACTACATATTTCAGCCCAATTTACAGCCGGCAGCAGGATATTGCTAACCGTTCACCCATTTCAAGACTAAAGCTAATGTTAAAACTGGTGATGCTGGTATGAAGCCCATTTCGTATTTTCGCAAATTAGCGTCTGACTCAATCATTTATGAGGAGAATGCAGGATATTTAAGAATTGAATTACAGATTTAAAAAACAAATCAATGGACTCGACAATACTTGCCTTAATTGCTGCTGTCATTGGCCTGGGGGTCGGGATAGTAGCCGGAAAGTTCATTTTCGCGAAAAACACCCAACAAAAGATCCAGGAAGCAGAATTACAAGCCCAGAAGATCGTTTCAGATGCCCAGGTGCAGGCTGAAACCATGAAGAAGGAGAAAATGCTGGAAGCCAAGGAGCGCTTTGTGCAACTGAAGGCCGAGCATGACAAGGAGGTGATGGAAAGGAACAGGAAGCTGGGCGACAGTGAGAACCGGATCAAACAGAAGGAGGTGAACATCAACCAGAAAGAAGCCTCCCTGGACAAGCAGATCAAGGAAAATGAAGCCATCAAGGAAAACCTGAACCGCCAGATCGAACTGGTCAACATCAAGCGCACTGAACTGGAAAAGCACCAGGAAGAACATATCCGCAGGCTTGAAAAGATCGCAGGCCTTACGGCTGAGGAAGCGAAAGCCCAATTGGTGGAGAGCCTGAAGCAGGAGGCCCATACACAGGCCCTGGGATTGCAGCAGGAGATCATCGATGAGGCCAAGCAAAAAGCCAATAAGGAAGCCCGCAAGATCATCATCCAAACCATCCAGCGTACAGCGGCTGAACAGGCCATCGAAAACTCCATTACCGTTTTCAACCTGGAAAGCGATGAAATCAAGGGCCAGATCATCGGACGCGAAGGAAGGAATATCCGCGCCATCGAAGCGGCAACCGGTGTTGACCTGATCGTAGACGATACCCCGGAAGCCATCATCCTGTCTTCTTTCGATCCGCTTCGCCGCGAGATCGCCCGCCTGAGCCTTCAGCGCCTGGTAACCGACGGACGTATCCACCCTGCCCGTATTGAAGAGGTAGTGGAAAAGACCCGTCGCCAGATCGAAGAGCAGGTAATGGAAATTGGTGAAAGGACCGTGATCGAATTGGGTATCCATGGCTTACACAAGGAACTGGTAAGGATCGTTGGTAAGATGCGATTCCGTTCTTCCTATGGCCAGAACCTGCTGATGCACAGCCGCGAAGTAGCCAACCTCTGTGGCATCATGGCTGCTGAACTGGGCATGAACCCCAAACTGGCCAAGCGTGCCGGATTGCTCCATGATATTGGCAAGGTTCCCGATGAGGAATCTGAACTGAGCCACGCCCTGCTGGGAGCTAAGCTTGCTGAGAAGTACGGTGAAAACCCTGCAGTAGTGAACGCCATTGGGGCACACCACGATGAAATGGAAATGCAATATGTGATCTCTCCTATCGTACAGGCCTGTGACGCCATTAGCGGTGCCCGCCCAGGTGCAAGAAGGGAGATCATGCAACAATACCTCCAGCGCATCAAGGACCTGGAAAACATGGCCATGAGCTATCAGGGTGTAGAGAAAGCCTACGCTATCCAGGCCGGACGTGAATTGAGGGTAATCGTCGAAGCCGATAAGGTAACCGATAACGACAGCGATAAGCTAAGTTTTGAAATCGCCCAGAAGATCCAGACCGAAATGACCTATCCCGGCCAGATCAAGGTTACCGTGATCAGGGAAAAGAGGGCGGTGAACGTGGCTCGCTAACCTTTAGCGAACGGTTATATAATAATTTAATCAGGGGGAAACCTATGCAATTGGAAACAAGGGCTGGGTTTCCCCCTGGTCTTTTCAAGGTAAACCAAAAGAGTGGCCCTCCCGGGGAATGCCCATTAACGGCAGGGTCGACAATCAATTCTATTGGAAACCAATAGTTAACGCTGTACCTTGCCTATCCATTGGTTACCCCAAGGAGGAAAAGGCCAGGATATTTCCCTTAAATTCAAAATTTCCTTTTGGTAAAATTCCATTTTTCCGATTTTCCCCTTACCTTTGCCGTCCGATAAAAAAACTAAGTCATGAACGCAGTAGCATTTGTTCACGAGCAGTTAACGCAGAAGAAAGACTTCCCGAAGTTTAAGGCTGGTGACAACATCACCGTTAACTATAAGATCGTTGAAGGTAACAAGGAGCGTATCCAGAGCTTCAAGGGCGATGTGATCAAGCGTCAGGGTCAGGGTAGCACCCAAACCTTCACTGTACGCAAGATCTCTGATGGTGTAGGTGTTGAGAGGACTTTCCCTCTTTTCTCCCCCAATATTGATTCTATCCAGCTGCACAAGACTGGTAAGGTGCGCCGTGCCAAGCTTTACTTCCTGCGTGAGCGCAGTGGTAAGAGTGCCCGTATCAAGGAGAAGAAGATGGCCGTTGCTGCTGCTCAATAATACTGACCTGCAAATGGTTGGAAACGGATGCCTTCGCATCCGTTTTTTGTTATTGTCTGGTGAATAATACCGCGCAATCGTTTTCATGGCGTAAATTACATGCTGGAAAAGGGGTTAATTTTCTTTAACTTTACAACTCACATATTAAATCACGTAGCATGTTAGTAGCTAGTCCGTTTTTGTTGATATCAATGCCTGGTGGCAGCGAATGGATTCTTATCATCCTGGTGGTGCTGCTGTTATTTGGTGGCAGAAAAATTCCTGAACTGATGCGCGGCCTGGGTCGTGGTATCCGTGAATTCAATGACGCCAAGAACAACGTGAAGCAGGAGATCGAGGAAGGGATCAAGGAAAAGGACAAGAGTTCTGCAGCGCAGTAATCTCTTTGACCAGTAGCCAGGATATTTCAAAAAGGTAAAACCCGAAAGCGATTTTGTTCTCCTTCGAATCAATAGCACAGTACCATAACGAATTGAAAAAAGGCTCCACTACCTGTTCTGCAGTAGTGGAGTTTTATTTGCTAGAGATTGAGTCTAAGCGCCATCTCAATGCCTTTGTGGAGGTATACAGGCAGGAAGCCGTAGAACGTGCTGCTGAACTGGATGCCCGCAGGAAGGATGGTTCCCCGTTGGAACCCCTTCATGGCGTTGTGGTTGGCATAAAGGACGTATTGTGTTATAAAGGACACAAGGTAACCGCTTCATCCAGGATGTTGGCCAATTATACCGCTTCGTATAATGCAACAGCCATTACCAAACTCCTGGAGGCAGGCGCCATCATTATCGGCAGTCTCAATTGCGATGAATTTGCCATGGGGTCCTCTAATGAGAACTCTTACTATGGCCCTACCCTGAATGCCCACGACAATACCAGGGTACCCGGTGGCTCTTCCGGAGGTTCTGCCGTTGCTGTCCAGGCCAACCTTTGCATGGTCAGCCTTGGAAGCGATACAGGCGGCTCTGTTAGGCAGCCGGCCGATTTCTGCGGGATCATGGGACTTAAACCATCCTATGGCCGCGTATCCCGTTATGGCCTCATCGCCTATGCTTCCTCCTTTGACCAGATAGGTATTTTCGGGAAGAACATCCCGGATATTTCCCGGACACTCTCTGTTATTGCGGGCCCTGACCAATATGACAGCACTGTTTCCCAGCTTCCTGTCCCGGATTATGCATCAGGACTGCAAAATGGACCTAATAAATGGAAGTTTGCCTATTTCAGGGACGCAGTAGAGCACCCCTCCCTGGATCCAGTGATCAAGGAATCCCTCCTGAACTATTTTGACCGTCTGCGCAGCGCAGGACACACCGTAGACGCCCTTGAATTCCCCTTATTGGAATACATCGTCCCCACCTATTATATCCTCACCACGGCCGAAGCCTCCTCCAACCTGGGAAGGTTCGACGGGGTCCGATATGGGCACCGGACTGAATTGGAAACGGGCGATTTAACAGACTTTTATGCCAGGAACCGTTCTGAAGGCTTTGGCAGGGAAGTGAAGCGCAGGATCATGTTGGGCAGTTTTGTCCTGAGCGCAGGCTATTATGATGCTTATTTTACCAAGGCCCAGCAGGTAAGGCGACAGCTTTACGATCAAACCCAATTGATTTTCAAGGATTACGATGTGATCCTTTCCCCCACAGCTCCCACCACTGCCTTTTCCTTCGGCGAAAAATCTGACGACCCGGTGGCCATGTACCTGGGTGATATTTATACGGTTTTTGCCAATCTGGCAGGCATTCCCGGTATCTCCCTACCTCTTTTTTGGCACAATAATGGCATGCCTTTTGGCTTGCAGGCTATGACAAACCAATTCCAGGAGTTATCTTTGCTCCAGGTTTCAGAGTTGCTGGTGCAGCACGCCCATTGATCCAATCCCTGGTCATCGCCTGACTAACTCCCCTGTGAGAAGCTATGGACTGTTATTGTGAACCAAAATCTGGAACATGAAATTATTTTTTTGGTTAGGTATCCTTTTCGGGGGATTGCTTAACACCTCCGTAGCCCAGGAAACTACCTTATCTACCAAACCATCGGTTGGAACGATTGAAGAGGTTTCTTCCTTTCCGGCCAAATCAGACAGTATTTCCCCCACCAGGAATGACTTTGTGGACCTGTATGATATTGAACTTACGGGCTCTTCCGCTGTCAAAGCACCAAGATTGAATCCCCGCGCGGTCAGTTTTGTTGAGGACTATATGGACAAATACTCCAGGTCCCTCCAGGAAATGAAGGGCTGGGCCTTGCCTTACTTCAATATGATGGATGGCATTCTTGCCCAATACGGGTTGCCCCGAGAACTAAAATACCTGGCGGTTATTGAATCCCGCCTCAAGGCCAGTTCGGTATCCTGGGCCGGAGCGGTGGGTCCTTGGCAATTCATGCCCCAGACCGCTATCAGGATGGGCCTCAAGGTAAACAGGAAGGTTGACGAAAGAACCCATTATGTGAAGAGCACCCATGCTGCCGCCAAATACCTGAAGGAGCTCTACAACCAGTTTGGCGATTGGCTATTGGTGATCGCCGCCTATAATGGTGGTCCGGGAGCCGTTCAAAGGGCCATTGCCAAAAGTGGCAGCAAGAACTTCTGGGACCTGCAATATTACCTTCCGGCGGAATCAAGGACACACGTGAAGAAGTTCATAGGTACCCATTACATATTTGAGGGACAAGGAGGTATTACTACCCTGACCAAGGCGGAAACCAAGGCCCATTATGGCCAGAACCTTTATGCATTCAATCGACAGTTGTCTTCTGAGGAAGATCAGTCAGCCCGCACCCAACAAGTATCCGGAAAATACAATTCTGTAGTGATCGCCAAGCATATCAGCATGGATATTACTGAATTCAACCGCTATAATCCTGAATTTGACAGGGTGATGGCCAGTTCAACCACCAGTTATGAACTGAAGCTTCCGGGCGATAAAATGGAACTGTTTAACGCCAACAAATACCAGATCCTGCAGGAATCTGTACAGCTCCTGCTGAACAGTGCATTGTCCTCGAAATAATTGATAACTTATACAAGGGGTTCAGCTAACCCCATAAAAAAAGTGCCGGCCGTTTAATGCGCCAGCACTTTTTTTATGGCTGCAGCCTTCAACAGGCATTCTTCATATTCCTTTTCCGGGTCCGCATACCAGGTAATCCCGGATCCCACCTGGTAGGAAAGGTAGCCATTGAGGGAGTTGTACATGAGGCTGCGGATCACCACATTGAAATCGGCATTTCCCCTTGGGTCAACATAACCGACTGCACCTGAGAAAATACCCCTGCCGGTGGTTTCATAGTGCTCGATGATCTCCATTACCTTTTTCTTAGGAGCACCCGTCATAGAGCCCATAGGAAAAGTAGCCCTCACCGCATCGACCCAGTTCTGACCCTCACTCAATTCGCCCTTGACGGTAGAGATCATCTGGTGTACCTGAGGGTAGGAATAAACACCGAAAAGCTCCTCCACAGTAACAGTTCCTTCCTTACAGATCCTGGACAGGTCATTCCTCACCAGGTCAACCACCATCACATTCTCGGACCTTTCCTTGACACTTTCCTGTAAAGACCTGGCCAGCTGCTGGTCATGAACAGGATCCTGACTGTCCCTGGGCGCCGTACCCTTTATCGGTTGGGACCAGATCACCCCATCCTGGATGCGCAGGTAGCGTTCCGGGCTTGCACAGAGCAGGTATCGATCATCCGTTTTGTAATAGACCGCAAACGGGTTAGGGGATACTTCACAAAGCTCCTGGAATACCGCTGCGGCATCCAGTTTCACGTCCCCTGCATAGAATTCCTGGCAAAAATTCACTTCATAACAGTCACCCCTATGGATATGCGCTTTAATGGCGTTTACCCTTTCCAGGTATTCCATTTTGGTAAGGCGGGGCATAAGCTGGGCCGGCACCCTTGGCTCCCTTGCGGTTGCTGGCATGGAAAGGACCTGCTGGAACAATTGTCGAGGGTCTGTGGAGTGGCTACTGATCAATACCTGGTCATTACCCACCAGAAGCAGGTGCTCCGGGACAAAGAAATGGAGATCCGGAAACCCGATTGGATCAGGCAGCTTTCTTTCCAGCTGTTCAGTTTCGGTACGAAGTTCATAGCCAAAATGACCGAACAACCAATCCCGCTGTTGCCTGGAAAAGGCATTGAGCAAATCAAATGCTTTTCCTGATGGCAATTTTAATTGGCGCCATGCCCCTGCAGCTATTAGGCACTCATAGCTGTGGTGACTGCCATCATAACCATTGTTATCCATAAAACAACAAATGTTGAACCGGTTAGCCCAATTCAACATTTGCGTTTTTATTTCGCGGTTCACTTTTACAGCGAAACCTGAAAATTCTCTTCCTTCAATAATTGACTTCATCAATTAAAAATCATCGTCATCATCATCAAAGCCGGTGTCGTTGAAGAGATCCATGTCCTTGAATTCCTCATCCAATCCCAGGTCATCGTCATCGTCCTTTGCACCCTTTTTTCCTCCAGTGCTCTTCTTGGTTTTGGATTTAGGCAGGTCGAACTCCTCAAAATCAGGATCCCAACTGTCTTCTTCGTCAACCTTTTCCCAATCATCCTCCACATCAAGATCTTCCTCATCATCTTCATCTTCATCCTTTGCGGATTTGGATGAGGATTTTGCGGCTTTCTTGGCAGAAGCTTTTGGAGTTTCCTCGTCATCATCTTCCAGGTCATCGTCATCCTCTTCCAATTGCTTCTTGGATTTTGAGGATGCTTTCTTCACTGGTTCATCTGCATTTCCAGCAGCTTTCTTGGTAGTCTTTTTTTCCTTGTCAGATTTGGATGCCATAACACAAAAAGGATTACGTTGTAAAATTTCAGCGTTCTTTTTAATTGGCCAAATTTTGAAAACATTTTTTTTCAGGACAAATTCCCTTATGGAACAGCCACAATTTGGTCACGACCTGGGCCATTGGAAATATGCGAAACGTTCACACCGATGAATTGGTTGATAAAGTTTACATATTCCTTCATTTTCACTGGCAAAGCTTCGTACGTTTTCACCCCGGTAGTATCCATGTTCCAACCTTCGAATGATTGCAGTACCGGTGCAATATTGTGCCTTGTCATCTGGAAGGGCACGTAAGAAGAAGCCCTGCCATCTACTTCATACCCTGTGCAAACATCAAGGTTCTTGAAGTTATCCAGCACATCCGCCTTGGTCATGATCACCTTGGTAACACCATTGATCATGCAGGCATATTTCAGGGCAACCAGGTCGATCCAGCCGCAGCGGCGAGGACGGCCGGTTGTTGCGCCAAACTCATTACCCAATTTACGTAATTCCTCCCCTGTTTCATCATGCAATTCCGTTGGGAAAGGTCCGCTTCCTACACGGGTGCAATAGGCTTTTGTCACGCCCATTACCTCGCGGATCTTTTGGGGAGCAACACCCAAGCCATTGCATACGCCAGAAGTGGTAGTATTGGAAGAAGTAACGAAGGGGAATGTGCCAAAATCTATATCCAGCATGCTTCCCTGGGCGCCTTCAGCCAGTACTTTCTTTCCAGCTGAAATCTGCTCATTGATGAAGTATTCACCATTCACAATATTCAGGCTACGGAGGAAATCAATGGCCTCAAAGAACTCTTCTTCCCAGGCGCTGATATCTTCCTGGAAATTAAAATTATCCAGCAAGCGTTGATGCTTGAGGCGCAATTTGATATAGGAAGTAGTAAAGCTTTTGTCCAGCAGGTCACCGACCCTGAGACCATTCCTACCGGTCTTATCCATATAGGCGGGGCCAATACCTTTCAGGGTGGATCCGATCTTATCATTTCCTTTCTGGATCTCCGATGCCTTATCCAGGGCCCTGTGGCCGGGCAGGATCAGGTGGGTCCTATGGGAAATGAACAGGTTCTTTTTTACGTCAACTCCGAAGCCGGCCACTGTATCGCACTCGCGCTTTAGTGTTACGGGATCCAATACCACACCGTTCCCTATCAGGTTGATGGTATTCTCATGGAAAACGCCGGACGGGATCTGGTGCAGCACCACTTTTTTCCCGTTCACGTAAAGGGTGTGACCAGCATTGGGGCCGCCCTGGAAACGCGCGATAATATCATATTGGGGGGCAAAATAATCAACGATCTTGCCCTTTCCTTCGTCGCCCCATTGGAGGCCTAGAATAGCATCTACCATGTAGTGTGGTTTGTGAAAATTCAGAATTGAATAGGCGGCAAAAATAGGTGATGGAGCAGAATTAAAAAAAGAGGGAACCTAATGGCTCCCTCAAAAAAAATCAGTATAACAACCTATTGTTCGGTCAGCGGTAGTGGGAATTGCACCCAAACATCATCTGTCGGGCGGTCCTTGGGCAATTCTGCCAGCCTGTTGTAACGACGCATATCTACCCAGCGGTGCCCCTCAAAAAACAGGGAATACCTGCGCTGCTTCAACATTTCGGTGATCAATTGGGCCTGGGTAAGGTTGCCGGGAAGGTTACCTAAACCGTGGGCATTCCTGATCTTATTCAAGGCCTTGGTAGCTTCACCCAGTCCGGCTCCGCCCAATTGGGCCTGTGCCTCCGCATAGATCAGGATAAGTTCTTCGTTCCTGATAAGGGGAATAGGCGATACGGCTGAAGTATACACCCAAACATCCCTGTCCCCTTCCAGTCCGGACTGGCTAGCTGGGGCAGTACGCAAGGTTGCCTTGCCAATCCTGTCATCATTGGCTTCGATATCCGTATCATAGGAAGGATGAGCCACTCTTACCTCGCCATTTTGGTTCTGGGGGAAGTAGGCACCATTCAACTGGTCACCGGAACCTGTCGTGAATACACTGTAAGCACCTGTGTTAAAATTGCCATCCAGGTTAAAGAAAGATTCATTCAATGCAGTGAGGGCTGCCTGCCATTGCTGGCGGTAAACGGCTACCCTGGCGGCAATGGCACGATTCACTTTCACAACACCATCAGGCCCGCCAACTGTCTCAAACCCGGAGGTTAGGATAAAGGTATTAGAGGAACCGGTTAGCGCTGTCTTTCCTTCTTCCAGTAAGGTGGAAATCGCCGATAAACATTCAGGCACACTCGCCACCACAGGGCCCAGGTTCTCCGGGTCTGCCACGTCGATCCTGATCCCATTATTATAGGTCATGTTCAGGTTGAGCAATAACTGATAGGCCAGGAAGGTCTTGGCGAATCCTATGTAACCATTGCGCTCAGCATCGGTCAGCAGTGTTGAATTTTCGGCTGCCTCGATCAGCAGGTTACAGTTCTTCACCACCCTATAGCGCGATGCCCAGGGGTTGGTCAGGTAGAAAGTATTGTTATCGAGCTGGGCCTCCCCTGCTCCTACCAGGTCAGAAGTATAACGGGGTTCTGAACCGGAGAAGCGGTACATCTCCCTGCCTATCACCCCAACTACATCGAGGTACATGGGAAGGTTATTACGCATTCCGGATTCGATACCTGTCACCAGGTTATTGAGCTGGGCTTTTGAGGCATTATTCAGGAAATCCTCAACAGTGGGATTATTAAGGTTGCCGATCTCTTTTTTACAGGAAGGCAAGGCCATACCTGAAAAAGCGGCAACTGCTAATATTAAGAGTTGTTTTTTCATACCATTTCTTTTTTCAGTTTAGAAATCAATGGACAGGTGAAGGCTTGCACGCTTAGCAGCAGGGAACGGGGTAACTTCCACACCAGTAGAGAATCCTGATCCGAAGTTTGACACTTCAGGATCATAGCTCTTGTAATTGGTCTTGGTCCAGTAGTTATTGGCTGATACACCGATCCGAAGGCCTTTAATGGTGTTACCTGGTACTTTAAAGTTGTAATACAGGGCGATCTCACGAAGCCTTACATAGCCGGCATCCTGCACAAAAGGCCTTGCCGTTACACCCAGGGCATTGATCCTGTCCAAAGCATCTTTCACACCGTTCTTGTTGGCATCCGCATCATAGTCCGGACTGGTACCACCGAGGTCGGTAAGCAACTCGGTCAGGTTGAGGTTATCGCCTCCCTGCTTCCAATGGATGAGGAATCGCAGGCTGAGGCGCTTCCAGAAGGTCAGTTCGTTCCAGAAGTTCATCTGGAAATCGGGCTCCTGGTCTCCCAGCTTGGTTGCGGGACCATTATCGATACCTACGATCTGGGTAGCAGACTGTCCCTCCTCGATCTTGAATGTACCAAGGGTATTACCAAAGGCACCAAGAACAGTCGGGGGAATTACCAGGCGGGTAACCTTTGACCTGTTCTTCCAGAAGTTAACGGTAGAGTTCCACCTGATATCGTCGCGGGCGATCACCAGCGCGTTCAAACCGATCTCAATACCCTTGTTCTGGAGGTCACCGGCATTCACCCACTCATTGGAGAATCCTGATGATGCAGGAAGGGTGCGGAGCAGGAGGAAGTCCTTGATCTTCTTGTTGTACCAGGTGAACTCAAGGTTAACCCTGTTGTTCACCAGGGCCAGGTCGAAACCAGCTTCAAATTCAGTCTGGCGCTCCGGTTCAATGGCTGGGTTACCACGCTGGGTACTTACGATCGAGCCGGGAAGACCATCGACATTGGAAACAACCAGGCTGGTAAACTTACTGCCGAAGGCTGGGAAGTTACCTGCCTCTCCATAGGCTGCACGCACCTTGATGTTATCGAAGATGCCTGAGTTCTTGATGCCCAAACGGGTCAGGTTCCAAGATACCGCAGCTTTGGGATAGGCATACAACTTATCGGGGTCACCATTGTTGGTTGACTTATCAAAACGGACGCCTGCTGTCAGGGTGATCGCATCAAACAGCGATGCTTCTTCCTGGATAAAGAAACCATCATCCTGGTTCTTGGTCCTGAACTGTGTTGCTGTGAGCGAACCGGCCTGGTCAACATTGGACTGGCCAGAGATCACCTGTGTGGCCACATTCAATAGGTTATCATAATCCCTTCTTTCCTGGGTGATACCTGCTGAAGTGGTCAGCCCCACATTCTCGTTGGGGTTAAAGTTGTTTACAAAAGAGAAGATGTAGTTCGTGTTTAGGTTATTGGCAAAACCCTGGATGGAAGTTCCCTTGTTCACCGCCTGGAACTGAAGGGAACTGGGGAACAGGGCATTGGTCTTTAGACTGTAGTAGTCCACACCTCCCCTACCGATGAAACGGGTAGTGGATTTGGAAGACTTCTGCAAGATCCAGTCAAGGTTAACACCCGTAACGAAACGGTTTACCTTTTCATTATTGGTCATCAGGTCACGCGTTTCAAGCGGGTTGGATGCAGCATAACGGTTCCTGGGATAGTTACCATTTGCATCCGGGTGCAATTCGGTAAAGCTGGGGGTGGAGGAAAGCGCCACACCAAATGTCACACCGGCATTATCGTTCTGTGTCAGACCGCGATCGGCTGAAGAGTTGATATAGTTGGTAGAGATACCGATCTTGATATTATCGGTGATACGATGGTCAACATTCAGGCGGAGGCTGCTATTGCGGTAACCGGTCCGGGCTATGATACCTTCTTCGTCCTTTTGTCCTGCTGAGAAGAAGAAAGTGGTGCGATCGGAACCACCCGTCAAACCGATGGTCGTATTCCTGGTAAATCCGGTTTCACCATACATTTCCTTTTCGTAATCATAAATTTTTCCGGCTGCCACTGCGGCTTTGTATTCGTTCACATCCCATCCCTGGGCTGCTACTTTCTCTTCATCAAGTTGCCTTGCCCCAAGCAGTTTACGCGCCTTCACGAAACCTACATCCTGGGATACATTTACCCTTGTCCTGCCCTGGCGGCCACGCTTGGTCGTGATCAACACCACACCGGCAGCAGCCTTGGATCCATAGATCGCTGCGGCAGACGCGCCCTTGAGGATCTCAATGCTTTCTATGTCTTCAGGGCGGATATCGGCAATACGGCTGGATGGGTTATCCTGGTTGGAAGCATTACCGGCAGCAGCGGCTGAGGTAACAGAGTTCAAGCCTGCGGGAGTAGCGGTATTATCCATGAATACCCCATCGATCACATAAAGCGGCTGTGTATTACCGAAAATGGAAGTAACCCCCCTTAACCTAACGGAAATACCACCACCCGGCGCACCGGAGTTGGCATTGATATAGGCACCAGGGATCTTACCGTTCAGTGCCGCATCAAAAGTTTGTGCCGGCGCTGTTCCCGCCAGTTCCTTACTGGAAACAGTGGCAACAGCATTGGCCAGGTTACGACGCTTCACCGTTGTAGCCAGACCCGTTACTACTACTTCATCAAGTTTGCCTACATCCTCAACCAATTGGACAGATATTCCTGAAAGGTTTGAGTTGTCGAAGGCAACAGATTGGCTACGGAAGCCTACAGAAGATATTTCCAGGTAACCGGTTGCATTGGGTACCGAAAGCGTGAATCTTCCGGATGCATCCGTTGAGGTTCCGATATTGGAATTACGCAATTTCACAGACGCACCGATAATGGGTGCATTCTTTCCATCGGTAACCATTCCACTTAAGGAAACCTGAGCGAAGAGGTAGGAAGGCAGTACCACCAATAATAATAAGGGCACTACTATCCTGAGTGTTTGTCTCATAGCAGCATTTTTTGGTTATTGAATCAGGTTCAATTTATATTCCCAAAAGTTATGAAAACTTTTCAAGAGTACTGAACTGAAGATTTCCAATGAGCAAATGCGCTATTTGAATGCTAACGTTAAAGCATACATGATAAGTTCGTCAGGGGGTATCGGTATCGAAGCGCTCAATGGAATGGATCCCGCTTAATTGTTTTAGCCGGCTCACCAATTCATCCAACTCTTCCTTATCGTGTACGAACACTTTGATAGAACCCTTGAAGATACCTTCCTTGGCTTCAATGGACAGGGCACTGATATTGATTTTCATTTCGCCCGAGATCAGGTTGGTGATCTTGTTGACCACGCCCACGTCATCCAATCCAATGATATGCAAACCGGTCAGGAAGGAGATTTCCTTGTTCTTGGCCCACTTGGTCTTCACCACCCTGTGCCCGTAATTTGCCAGCAATTTTGCGGCATTGGGACAATTGGTCCGGTGAATGGTCAGGCCTTTTCCTGTTGTTACAAATCCAAATACATCATCTCCGGGAATGGGCTTACAGCAATTGGCAAGATTGTAGACGATCTTGTCGCTGCTCTCACCAAAGATGATCAATTCCGCATCTTTTTTGGGTAAGCCGCCATGCAGGTTATTGGATTCAACCTTATTCTCTGTAAGAATCTTCAATGGCTTTGGAGCTTCCAGCTTATCACCAAGCACATTGAAATCTTTCAGTTCCTTGAGATCGATAACGCGTGTAGCGACATGGTAGAAAAAATCAAGGGAAGAAACCTGTTTATAATAACTGGTGAGTTCATCAATATTATGCTGGCTGAAAGATGCACCCATACCTTCAAGCTTTCGCTGCACTACATACTTGCCATCTTCTGCGATCTTCCTCTTCTCTTCCTTCAGCGCATCCTTGATCTTGGTCTTGGCCTTCGCGGTAACGACAAAGTTCAGCCAATCCTCGGTTGGCTTCTGCTTATTTGAAGTAATGATCTCGATCTGGTCACCACTGCGCAACTTGTGGCTCAGTGGAACAAGCTTGTGGTTTACCTTGGCACCAATACACCTGGCACCAACAGCGCTGTGGATGGCAAATGCAAAGTCAAGGGCGGTAGATCCCACAGGCAACATCTTCACGTCGCCCTTAGGTGTATATACATAAATCTCTTCCGCCAGGAAGCTGGTCTTGAAATCCTGTAGAAAATCAACGGAGTCTGTATCCTGGGTCTGCAAAACCTCCCTGATCTGCTGGAACCATTTATCGAAACGGCTTTCATCACTGGCCCCTTCCTTATACTTCCAGTGGGCAGCAAGTCCCTTTTCAGCGATCTCATTCATCCGTTTGGTCCTGATCTGCACTTCCACCCATTTTCCCTGTGGCCCCATCACCGTTGTATGGAGGGCCTCATAGCCATTGGATTTGGGATTACTTAACCAGTCACGCAGTCTTTCAGGGGATGGGGTATATTCATCCGTGATCATGGAATAAACTTTCCAGCAGTCCTCCTTTTCCTTTTCGGGGGGCGAATTCAGGATCACCCTGATGGCGAAGAGGTCATACACTTCCTCAAAACTCACTCCCTTCTTCTTCATTTTATTCCAGATAGAATGGATGCTTTTAGGCCGGCCATAAATATCAAAATCGAAATCACCCTTTTCCATTTTCTCCCTTAGCGGCCGGATGAATTCATTGATATAGCGCGTGCGTTCCCTTTTGGTTTCAGCAAGTTTCCTGGCGATTTCCTTGTAGGTTTCCGGTTCCATGTATTTCATGGCCAGGTCTTCCATCTCGGTCTTGATGGAGTATAAGCCCATCCTGTGGGCAAGCGGGGCATAAACATAGACCGTTTCAGAAGCGATCTTCAACTGCTTTTCCCTTTTCATGCTCTCCAGGGTGCGCATATTGTGCAGGCGATCGGTCAACTTGATCAGGATGACGCGCGGGTCATCGGTTAGGGTGAGCAGGATCTTCTTGAAATTCTCAGCTTGCTGGGAAGCATTCACATCAATAACATTCGCGATCTTGGTCAACCCATCCACGATACGGGCGATCTCGCCTCCAAACTCCCGCTCAATATCATCCAGGGTAACATCGGTATCTTCAACTGTATCATGCAGGAGGGCGCAGATCGTTGACCGGACACCCAGCCCCACCTCTTCCACACAAATCCGGGCAACCGCCAGTGGGTGAAGGATATAGGGCTCCCCGCTCTTGCGGCGCATGGTCTTATGGGCATCTGCGGCGATCTCAAATGCATTTCTCACCAATTCCTTATCACCAGGCTTTAATTTGGGTTTCAGGCAACGCAACAAGGCACGGTATTCACGAAGGATCAATTTCTTCTCTTGCTCCTCATTCAGGTTATACTTCGGTATCGCAGCTACGGTTTCCATTCCTATACTTATAAAACGAATTTACAGAAAAGGAGTTGTTTTCGTTTTTTCAATAAATGCCATTACATTTGCATCCCCTAAGGAAAACGGGAGGGGAAACAGAAGAAAACAACGGTTGTTTCTACAATATACCACAAGATCTTCTTTTTGACTTCCTGCTAAAAAATGCGGGCGTGGCGAAACTGGCAGACGCATCAGACTTAGGATCTGACGCCGCGAGGCGTGTAGGTTCGACTCCTATCGCCCGCACGAAGGGCCTTCTCCGGAAGGCCCTTTCTTTTTTGGTGATCACTCCAGCGACTCCCCTTTTCTTTTCCAAAAGCTTACCGCTATAATAAAGGCCGGACAGCATGATGGGGGCTTCTCATTCCAAAAACTGATAATTATCATTTTAACTAAGGAGCACTTGGACTATTTTCACGCATAATAATTCCTTAGATATGAAATCAATCCTGGTCGCAACCGACTTCTCAGTCCCCTCCAAGAACGCCGCCCGGTATGCTGCACAGTTAGCCAAACTAGCCGGTGCCAAACTCACTTTACTCCATGCTTACCTGCTGCCTACGCCCGTTAGCGAAGTACCTTATGTTATGGTTTCAGTAGATGAATTGCAGAAAGACAACGAAAAAGCAGCTGCAGAATTAGCGGAAGAACTGCGCGCCATTAGTGGCGGTGAGGTGTTACCTATGGTCACCATTGGGATGCCGGCTGATGAAGTGGTCTACCAGTCCAAGGAAATCGGGGCCGACCTGTTGGTGGTAGGTATGCGGGGAGAAAGCACGGTATTGGATAAACTGGTGGGCAGCACAACCTCGGCTATCCTCAGGAAATCCCATATACCGGTCCTTGTCATTCCCACCGGCAGGACTTTTGAGCCCATTAAGCAGATCACCTATGCTACGGATTACAGCTATACCATGAACGTCAGGTGCCTGAAGACCCTAAGGGAGATCAGCAGGCTCCATCCCGAAACCCAGCTGACCGTTGTAAACATCCAGCGACCCGGAGAGATCATGACAGCGGAGCAGATCAGCGGAAAGGTTCGCCTGGAGCCATTGCTGGAAGAAATGAAACACGAATACCAGACAAGGGAAAATATCAATGTGGAAGACGGGCTGTCCGAGTTCCTGGATGCAAACCCCAGCCAAATGCTGGTAATGGTAGCCCATAAGCACAACTGGTGGGAAAGGCTGGTCAGCGGAAGCCATACCGGACATATGGTACATAAAATTAATATGCCCTACCTGGTCCTGCAGGACAAGGACTAATAGAACACCTGATTTTCAATCCCCCGGCCTATGTCGTCCTGACATAGGCCTTTTTTCTGATTTAACGGCGTGGAAAAGTCATTTATTCCTACCTTTGCAGCCCATTTTCGGGAGTTTACTAAAATTCCCGTATTGATTCACTAATAAATAAATTCCAAAGCATGGCAACCGTTACGAGGGAAAATATCGGTCTGTTGAATGACAAGATCACCGTGAAACTGGCAAAAGAAGACTATTTGCCATCCTTCGAGAAAGCACTGAAGGCATATAGCAAACAAGCCAACATTCCCGGATTCCGCAAGGGTATGGTTCCCACCGGACTGATCCGCAAAATGCATGGCCAATCTGTTTTCGTTGACGAAGTTCTCCGCTCAGTTGAGAAGCAATTGAACGATTACATGGTCAATGAAAAGCTGGAGATCTTTGCTCAGCCACTTCCCTTACCAGAGAACGATGCCCGTCAGCTTGACTTCAACAATCCTGACGAATATGCTTTTGCATTTGAGATCGGCCTAAAGCCTGATTTCAAGGTAGCCGACCTGGGCAAAGCCAGTCTTACCTTTTACAAGATCGAGGTTACTGAAGAAATGATCAATGAAGAAGTGGAGCGCCTGCAAATGCGCAACGGCAACATGACTGAGCCGGAAGCCATCACAGGTGATGACAATGTGATCAACGTTACCTTTATCGAAACTGACGCAGCCGGCAACGAAGTGGAAGGTGGTGCTCGCAAGGAGAACTCCCTGCTGGTTAAATATTTCGCTGAAAGCTTCCGCCCCAACCTGGTTGGCAAGAAAGCCAATGACGAAGTTTCCCTCACCCTGGCCAACGCCTTCGACACAAAGGAGCGCGAGTGGATCCTGAGTGACCTGGGATTTGCCAAGGATGATGCCGCAGCAGCTGAAAAGAATTTCAAGCTGGTGATCACTAAGGTTGGCTTGCTGGAGAAAGCAGCTCTTGATGAGAACTTCTTCAAGGTGGTATTCCCTGGTAAGGAAATCGCTGACGAAGCAGCCTTCCGCGAAGCCATCAAGGCCGACATCCAACTGCAGCTGGACAACCAAAGCCGCAACCAGTTATTCGATAGCATTTATCATTACCTGCTCGACAATACTACCATCGAGTTCCCTGAAACTTTCCTGAAGCGCTGGATGCAAACCGGCGCAGAGCAGAGAAAGTCTGAGGACGAGGCAGAAAAGGAATATCCTTCTTTCTCCAACTCCCTGAAGTGGACCCTGATCGTAGACCAACTGGTAAAAGACAACAACATTGAAGTAAACCAGGAAGATATCCGTGATTTCGCCAAGGCCCAGTTGTTCAGCTATATGGGTAATATGGGACAGGTTGACATGGACCAACCTTGGGTTGACGACTACGTTAACCGTATGGTTAAAGACCGCAAATTTGTAGAAGAAAGCTTCCACCGCATCCAAAGCGACAAGCTTTTCGCCGTAGCTGAAAGCAAGGTTCAGAAAAATGAAACCCCCATCAGCCTGGAAGCCTTCAATAAACTGCAGGCAGAGCACCATCACCACCACTAATCGATTGGATTTCCTAATATAAAAGACTAGCCCCGGCTAGTCTTTTTTTTATCCATAAACAGGGTGTTTAAACGGTCGACGTCGGAAACGGGTCGGAGACGGGTCGGAGACGGGTCGGAGACGGGTCGGAGACGGGTCGGAGACGGGTCGGAGACGGGTCGGAGACGGGTCGGAGACGGGTCGGAGACGGGTCGGAGACGGGTCGGACCTGCGGCCGACCCGCGAGGGTGAGTTCACCAATTTTGGCAGTCGCGAACGGGTTTTTTGTCATGATTTTCAATTGGAAAGATATTTGCACCACTCTTCTACCTTATTTTTATCAAAATTGTCCTGAGATATGAGTTCAGAATTTGAAAAATACGCGGTCAAGCATAGGGGCATCTCCAGCCTGACCCTCCACGATTACCAGAAGCACCTGGTAACCAACCTTACCCCGAACATCATTGAGGAGCGTCCCATGAATATTGCGGTAATGGATGTATACAGCCGCCTGATGATGGACAGGATCATTTTCCTGGGCTATCCGATCAATGACGAAGTGGCCAATATTGTTACAGCCCAGTTGTTGTTCCTGGAAAGCACAGACCGTACCCGCGATATCCAGATCTATATCAACAGCCCGGGAGGTAGTGTATATGCAGGCCTCGGCATTTACGACACCATGCAGTTCATCACGCCGGATGTCGCTACTATTTGCATCGGGATGGCGGCCTCTATGGGCGCAGTACTGATGTGCGCGGGCACCAAGGGCAAGCGTACAGCACTGAAGCACAGCCGCATCATGATGCACCAACCCAGCGGGGCAATTGGTGGCCAGGCTAGTGATATCGAGATCACCGTTAACGAGATCAAAAAACTCAAGAAGGAACTTTACGAGATCATTTCCAGCCATACCGGCAAACCAGTTAAGCAGGTAGAAAAAGATTGTGACCGTGATTATTGGCTCACTTCTACCGAGGCAAAAGAATATGGACTGGTGGACGAAGTACTTTTCGTAAACCCAAGGAAGGAAAAAAAGGATTAATGCAATTGCAATAAACCTGAAATATCTAACCGAAAACAAACAGCAATATGTTTCCTAATAAATATAATTTCCTCCGCATGGAAGAGGAAGAAGAGCAACCCACTAACGACAAGAGGGATGATTTGTTGATGCTAAACAAAAGGCTCGAAAAGTATTTTTTCGACCAACGCGCCGTTTACCTTTGGGGGCCGGTGGAAGACAAGTCGGCCCGTGAAGTGGTTACTAAGATGTTGTTATTGGATGCTGACAAGCCCGGAGAAGAGATCAAGTTTTTCATCAACAGCCCCGGGGGTGTTGTCACCAGCGGCATGGTTATCTATGATACCATGAAAATGCTGAAAAGCCCGATTAGCACTATCTGCATGGGGCTTGCTGCCTCAATGGGATCGATCCTGCTGAGCGGAGGCGCCAAGGGTAGGCGTTTCATTTATCCGCATGGTGAAGTAATGATCCACCAACCCAGCCTGGGTGGCTATATGCAGGGGGTTAGCGCTGACCTGGAGATCCAGGCAAGGCAAACCAAGAAAGTAAAGGAAATGGGCGCGAAGATACTTGCAGAGAACTGCGGTAAAACCCTTGCCCAGGTCATGAAGGATTTTGATCGCGATTATTGGATGGATGCCCAGGAAGCCATCGAATATGGTATAGTGGATGGCCTTTTAGAGAAATTATGAGATAATTACCAATAAAAAAGGTCGTGGCATCGTAAATGCCACAGGTAAAAAAACCGTTTCTACCCAAAAACATGGTAGAAACGGTTTTTTATCTTCCCCTTTTGAAGGGAATGGGTAACTTTGTATTTGAAGTAATTGAGAGCTATGGCGAAAAACACCTTACATTGTTCATTCTGCGGCCGAAGCAGGGATGAGGTCAAGATCCTCATTGCCGGCCAGGATGGACATATTTGTGAGAACTGTGTGGAACATGCCCGGGAGATCATTGAGCAGGAACTGCTTACCCGGTCGGAATCACAGGGCTCCGGATTCAAACTGACGGTCAAGAAACCTATCGAGATCAAAAGATTCCTTGACGAGTACGTAATAGGCCAGGACGATGCCAAGAAGGTTTTGGCTGTTGCGGTTTACAACCATTATAAACGCCTCCAGCAAAAGAACACCGACAACGATATTGATATCGAGAAAAGCAACATCGTAATGGTGGGCGAAACCGGTACAGGTAAAACCCTTTTGGCCAAAACCATTGCCAAATTGCTGAATGTACCTTTTGCTATTGTGGATGCTACGGTCTTTACAGAGGCCGGCTATGTGGGGGAAGATGTGGAAAGCATCCTCACCAGGCTGTTACAGGTTTGCAACTATGATGTAGCAGCTGCAGAACGCGGTATTGTCTATATCGATGAGATTGACAAGATTGCCCGCAAGGGAGATAACCCTTCCATCACCCGCGATGTGAGCGGTGAAGGTGTGCAACAGGGCCTGTTGAAATTATTGGAAGGAACGGACGTACTGGTACCGCCGCAAGGTGGCAGGAAGCATCCTGAACAAAAGCTGATCAAGATCAACACCCAGAACATCCTGTTCATTTGTGGCGGGGCCTTCGATGGTGTAGACAAACTGATCGCCAGAAGGATCAACACCAACGCTATTGGATTCAATGTAAACAAGGAGCAACAGGAGCAGGCGAAGAATAACCTCCTGCAGTATGTGAATGCACAGGACCTGAAGCATTTTGGTTTGATACCCGAACTGCTCGGACGCCTTCCCGTGGTTACCTACCTTAACCCGCTGGATGCAGAAACACTTCGCTCCATCCTGACCGAACCCAAGAATGCCCTGATCAAACAATACAAGAAATTGTTCGAGATAGAAGGCATTGAACTGACCATTGACATTGAAGTCCTGGATTTCATGGTAGCCAAGGCCATGGAGTATAAACTCGGCGCCCGCGGCCTGAGATCCATCTGCGAAAGCATCCTTACCGATGCCATGTTTGAACTCCCTTCCAGCAAGGAAACCAAATTCCACCTCACCCTTGAGTATGCTGAGAAGAAGTTCGACAAGAGCAAGATGAGCTTGTTGAAAGTGGCCTGATAAAAAACGACAGATGATCCAGGGTAATCAATCCCCAGGGAGAATAACGGAAAAGCGTAAACGAAAAATAAATGAAAGAATTGATCGATAAGCTGATGGCAGAAGGATTAACTGAAGCCCAGGCCTACAAGGCCGTTGAGATCATCAAGAATTTTGCAAAGGAGAAGTTCCCCATTTTTGGTGGCGCCATCGACCGCTTGTTTGACAAGTATGGACCAAAGGACCAGGAGCAGGACGACTATCTCGATTGATGCTTTCGAACTAAACTTATAGCAAGAATCCCCCGAGACCGGGGGATTCTTTTTTATTAGCAAGCAACCAAAACTTCAGTTTACCCGTGAAGCACTTCCCTTGAGATCACCAATTTCTGGATCTCTGAAGTACCTTCACCTATTGTACATAATTTACTGTCACGGTAGTATTTCTCAACAGGAAAATCCTTGGTATACCCATACCCCCCGAACACCTGTACTGCTTCGTTGGAAACCTTCACGGCAACCTCACTGGCATAATACTTGGCCATTGCGGCCTCCATGGTCATCTTCATTCCCTTATTCTTCAGGTCGGCAGCCTGGTTGGTCAACAGTTCAGCTGCCAATATCTCGGTAGCCATATCTGCCAGCTTAAATGCAATGCCCTGGAAATTCGCGATAGGCTGGTCAAACTGGTAACGTTCCTTCGAATATTTAACTGCAGCTTCATAAGCCCCTTTAGCTATACCCAATGACAATGCGGCAATGGATATGCGTCCGCCATCCAGGATCTTCATGGACTGCTTGAAGCCGTCACCGATTTCACCCAGCCTGTTGGCATCCGGTGTCCTGCAGTTATCAAAGATCATTTCAGCAGTTTCGCTGGCCCTCATCCCCAATTTATTCTCCTTTTTACCTGCACTGAAACCAGGTGTTCCCTTCTCTACGATAAAAGCTGTGGCATTATTCTTTGCCCTTGGCTCGCCTGTCCTGGCAATCACTACAGCTACATCACCGCTTTTCCCATGGGTGATCCAACATTTGGTGCCATTCAACACCCAATGGTCACCATCACGGACAGCAGTGGTCTTCATATTTCCTGCATCACTTCCGGTATTGGGTTCGGTCAAACCCCAAGCCCCCAACCACTCAGCCGTGGCCAGTTTAGGAAGGTATTTACCCTTTTGTTCCTCATTTCCAAATGCGAGGATATGGCCGGTACAAAGGGAATTATGCGCTGCCAGGCTCAATCCAATGGACCCACATACCTTAGCAATTTCCTGGATCACCGCAACATATTCGAAATAGCCCAGTCCGGCACCGCCGTAGCGCTCAGGCACCAAAACACCCATGAGCCCCAATTTTCCCATTTCCTTGAATACGTGAATGGGGAATTCCTGGCTTTCATCCCATTCCATTACATGTGGCTGGATATGTTGACGGGCGAAATCCCTCGCCATCTGCGCCACCTGTTCTGTCAATTCATTTGTTTCAAAGTTCATAAGCTGTTCAATCTTGAATTCAGGCTATTATTTCCATCACCCTGCTGATAACCTTTCCCTTAACGGGAAGTCGGGGCAAGATAATATATTTTAACGTAAACTAACAATCGTTAGTTAGCAAAGTTCAGGTAGGGCCCCAACTTTTTTATAAGATCCTCATCCATACTATGGATTCCCTTCAGGTCACCCGGTCCGGCAAATAACCCATGCTGCTTTCGGTACTGCACGATGGCATTGGCAAGGTTCCAGCCAATGTAAGGGTGTTGACGCAACTCCTCTACACTACCTGTATTGATATTCAATACTTTCAACTGCACCGGGTCGCAGCGCAACATTGATTTGACCTGCTGGAATACAGAATCCTTCAACCCATAGGTCTCCGCCACCTGTTCTACCGAATGAAAGCCCCCCAATTTCTCCCTATAACGGATGATCCGCATTGCCAACCTTGCCCCAATCCCAGGCAAAGCTTCCCATTGAGTTGAATCCGCACCATTGATCTCGATGACCAGGGCCCTTTTACCTGGATTCCTATATTCAATCCTGGGATACATTTCACCAGGTTTGTCCATGAAAGCCTTCTTACCGCTATCCCTTGCAGCAATCCTGACATAGGGAATGAACTGGTTGGCCAATGCCTCATCCAGTCCATATATCTTCCGGATATCTCCCGGCTGCCGAAACTTTCCCCCTTTCTCCCTGAACTTCATGATGGTGGCAACTGTCCTTTCCTTCAGGCCCAACCGTAGCCAGCCCGCCTGGTCAAGGGTGTTAGGGTCGAAATAAAACAGATCAAGCCTCCTGGCTGGAGATGCATTTTCCCGGCCCTCCCCAGCACCTGAGATTGACCATGACCTGACAGTTCCCCTTGGCAGCCCGCTTTCCTCCTCCATTTTTTGTTGCATCAGGCTTAACACAAGACTATCCTGCACGACAGGTGCTGAAACTGTATCATTCACGGGAAGAAAGCGGGGAAGGGCAAAAACCACTATTAACAACAGGAGCAATACTAAAACAGCCAGTCTTTCCCTGGCATTGAAATGAAAATAATCTGCCAACAGGCGCTTCCAATCTTGCTGCTTCATCTTTCAAGCTAAGCAGAAGCATGGTTTCCAACAATCGTTCTTTAACGGTATTAGGGAATCTGAAGGGTGAGCCCATCATAGGCAAGTTGCATGCCTACGGGCAGTCCCTCGTCGATGTCCTGGTGACGGCCAAGTTGGTGGCTGATATGGGTGAAGTAGGCATGGGGAACCTCAAGCTCCTGTGCCAGTTCAATAGCTTCCCCAAGGGTAAAATGGGAAATATGTTTTTCGTGCCTCAATGCGTTCAAAACAAGATGGGTGCTACCCTTGATCTTTTCCATTTCCTCTGTGTCTATCCGGTTGGCATCAGTAATGTAAGTGAAGTTCCCAAATCGGAAACCTAATACAGGCATTCTAAGATGCCAGACCAATACCGGCTGTACAGGGATATCGCCCACCCAAAAAGGCTCAGTGTCGATCGCATTCATGTGGATCTCCGGGACACCCGGGTACTTGGTCTCAGCAAATGCATAGGGGAACTCCCTGATAATAGTGGTCTGCGTCATTTCATTCGCGTAGACCTGCATTGGCTGGCGGGAAAAGAAGTTGAAAGCCCTGACGTCATCCAGGCCAGCTATATGGTCCTTATGGGGGTGCGTGAAAATTATGGCATCGAGGTGTTTTACTTTCTCCCTGAGCATCTGGTAGCGGAAATCAGGAGTGGAATCCACCACCAGGGTTGTTTTGTCTGAACGAACAAGTATGCTCGATCGCAAACGATTATCCCGCCTATCAGTGGAAGCACAAACCTCACATTCGCAGCCGATCATCGGAACCCCGCTACTGGTACCGGTGCCCAGGAAAGTAATGGAGAGTGGGGGTGTTTTTAACATGATTGAAATGACCGGCTTTGGTATAAATCATCCACAGGCAGCAATCAGCCGGCTTGCTCATTACTGCTTTCCTGGTTGGCGCTGGCGGCCCTGGCCAATATATCTTCATACGTCTTACGGGCCTCGGGTGAAAGCTCCTCAGGATTCACATTCAGTTGGGGAATGATATCCAGCAGTGTATTGATGCGCCCTTCCAACTGAAGGAATTTATTCAATACGACCACCTTCTTCTGTTCAAGAATGCAATAGCCACTTTGGAATGTCCCCCTTTCATAGCGCACTATGTAAGAGGCCTCTTCCAGCACCTGTTCTATCTTATTAAGAGTTGCCTGGGTATATTTCATATCTTTTCCTTAAGGGATCCAGCTTCAACCATTCCTTGCAGCAAAATTAAGGCTTGCAGGGGGCTGCTGCAGTCCTGTTCCCCACCAATTTTCCACATCAGCCGGCCCTTACATCAGGCCTTACTGACCATTTTGATCACCGGCACGATCATTTCCTCGAGGCTCACCCCTCCGTGCTGGAAGCTGTTCCGGTAATAGTTGGCGTAATGGTTATAGTTGTTGGGGTAACAGAGGTAACCGTCCTCCCTGGCAAAAATAAAAGAGGAGTTCACGGACGGTACAGGCAGACCGGCCTCCCTTGGGTCCCTGAAAGCCAACACATCCCTGGGTTCGTAATTCAGGTTCCGGCCATGCTTATACCGAAGGTTGGTGGTGGTTTGCTTATCCCCAACCACTTTATGCGGGGTTTTCACCCGTACACTGCCATGGTCGGTAGCCAGTATGAGGTTGAACTTCTTATCTGCAATCCTTTTCAATGCCTGGTGCAGGGGGGAGTGTTCGAACCAGCTGGCCGTAATGCTCCGGTAGCTCATTTCGTCACTTGCCAGCTCTTTCAGCACTTCCATTTCAGTACGCGCATGACTGAGCATATCGACAAAATTGTAAACGATCACATTCAGGTCATTACCCAACAGGTTATGGATATTGTTCACCAGGTCAGTACCCGCCTGGTGGTTCAGCACCTTGGTATAGGTATACCTGATATCCTGTCGGTTCAGCCTTTTGAGCTGTGCCTTGAAGAACTCCTCCTCATAGAGATTCTTTCCTCCTTCCTCATCATCATTCTTCCATTGCACTGGGAATTGCTTCTCAATATCGATCGGCAACAGGCCCGCAAAAATGGCATTACGGCAATATTGGGTAGCGGTAGGCAGGATACTGTAAAAAGTATCCTCTTCCAGTACCCTGAAATGTTCCGCAAAGATCGGCTGGATGGCGCGCCACTGGTCGAAACGAAGGTTATCGATCACCACGAAGAAAGTGGGCACCCCTTTCTGGATATGGGGCAGGACCTTAAACCGAAACAGATTATGGCTCATAATGGGAGCCTCTGAAGATCTGGGGTTTACCCAGGAGGCATAATTCTTAGAAACGAACTTAAAGAACTCTGTATTGGCTTCTTGCTTCTGGCTGTTCAGCACTTCCTGCATTTCGGGGCTATCGCTCTTCTCCATTTCCAGCTCCCAATACACCAGCTTCTTGTAAATATCCATCCACTCATTAAAATCGGGGTTACTGTTCAGGGCCATGAAGAGGTTCCGAAACTGTTGCTGGTACGCATGGGTGGTCTTCTCGGCCACCAGCCGCTTATTGTCCAGTATCTTTTTCAGGCTCAGCAGCACCTGGTTAGGGTTTACAGGTTTGATCAGGTAATCGCTTATCTGGGATCCGATGGCGTCATCCATCAGGTTTTCCGTTTCATTCTTCGTGATCAGGACCACCGGGATCTGCTGGTTGATCTCCTTGATCTTGGCAAGGGTTTCAAGGCCGGTTATTCCCGGCATGCTTTCATCCAGCAGCACTACATCAACCAGGTTTTCCCTGATATAGTCCAATGCATCAAATCCATTCGAAAGGGTATTCACCACATAGCCCTTATTCTCCAGGAACATTTTCTGCGACTGCAGGCTTTCCATTTCGTCATCTACCCATAAGATTGTAGCCAATGCCATGCTTGTTGGTTTGTTGATTAGCGTTGTAGTCCCACCAGCCGGCAATTCCATGAGTAAAAAACCCTTTTCAGGAAACCGGACGGCAGCGCCTTTTCCAAATGTAATTTATCTGTTTTGCCTTCGTACTTTTGTCCACTTGATTTTTATCATTTTAACAAAACCGCCACGTCCTGATGCCATTGATGAGAAAGATAGTGAATGACCCGGTATATGGATTTATCACCATAGATCACCCGCTTGTTTTTGAGGTGATCGCCCACCCCTATTTCCAACGCCTGCGACGGATCCAGCAAATGGCCTTTGCCCACCTGGTTTATCCCGGTGCCGTGCATAGTCGTCTGCACCATGCCCTGGGAGCCTATCACCTGATGGGGAATGCCCTTGCGGAACTGAAGAGCAAGGGTGTGGCCATCAGCCAGGAAGAGGAAGTAGCCGCCAGGATCGCCATCCTGTTACATGATATCGGCCATGGGCCATTCTCCCATGCATTGGAGCACCGCCTGATCGAAGGCGTGCACCATGAAAGCATCTCCCTGCTCATCATGGAACACCTCAACAAGCAGTTGGGTGGACAATTGGAGCTGGCCATCAGGATATTCCGCAACGACTACCACAAACCCTTCCTACACCAGCTGATCTCCGGCCAGCTGGATGTGGACCGAATGGACTACTTGTCAAGGGATAGCTTTTTCACCGGTGTGGCAGAAGGGGTCATTGGCTATGACCGTATCCTTAAAATGCTTACCGTTCATGATGGCGAGCTGATGGTAGAAGAAAAAGCAATTTTCTCCATAGAAAAATTCCTGGTCTCAAGGCGCCTGATGTACTGGCAGGTATACCTCCACAAAACCGTCCTTTGCGCTGAACAAATGCTGGTCAAGATCATCAGCAGGGCGAAGGAACTAATCCGCAAAGGCATTGCTGTTAACGCTCCTACCCAGGCGCTGGACTTCTTCCTCCAGCAAAAAGGGAAGCTGGATATATCACAACACCTTGACCAGTTCTGTCGATTGGACGATGCCGATGTGATGGCCGCCATCAAAAACTGGACCTTACACCCCGACAGGGTATTATCGGCCTTATGCAGTATGCTGATGGACCGCCGCTTATTGAAAGTAAGGCTGGATTCAGACCCAACTGACGCTGAACTCCTCAACAGCATGAAGGTAGGCCTTGAAGAAAAGACCGGTATTTCCCCGGAAGAAGCAGCCTACCTTGTTTTTACAGGCGATGCCAGCAATACCACCTACGATCCATCTGACGAGAAAATAAATATTCTTTTTAAGTCAGGCGAAGTAAAAGACATATCCAAAGTGGACAATGCGCTTATCCAGCACAATTTAGCCCACCCTGTTAAAAAATATTACTTTTGCTACCTGAATCCGGCCAGTATACCGGATTTCTTTGGCACACCAAACCAGCTATAAAATCATTATTTATGCAATTCAGTGCGGCGCAAATTGCACTACTGATCAACGGGAAAGTAGAGGGAAATACAGATAGGACTGTCAGTGCTTTTGGGAAAATAGAAGAAGCCCGTGAGGGTCAGCTTTCCTTCCTTGCCAATCCTAAATACGAGGAACACCTATATACCACAAAGGCTTCTGTGATCATCATCAACGACAACCTGGAACTCAAACAACCTGTTGATGCAACCCTGATCAGGGTTAAGGACGCCTATACCGCCTTTGCCACTTTACTAAGCAAATACCAGGAACTGAAGACCCAACAATTGGTTGGCATACAGCAGCCCGCCTATATTTCCCCTACTGCCAAAATTGGCGAAGGGGTGTATATTGGGGCATTCGCCTACATTGGCGAGCAGGTCACCATTGGGAACAATGTAAAGATCTTCCCCAACAGCTATATTGGCAACAATGTTACCATTGGCGATAATACCATCATCCACCCCGGTGTGAAGATTTACCACGACTGCGTGTTGGGAAGGAGTATTACCATCCACGCCGGTACAGTGATCGGGGGTGATGGTTTCGGTTTTGCGCCCCAGGCAGATGGCAGCTTCCAGAAAGTGCCCCAGATCGGCAATGTGGTCATTGAGGACCATGTAGAGATCGGAGCCAATGCTACTATTGACCGTGCCACTATCGGATCAACCATTATCAAGGCGGGAGCCAAACTGGACAACCTGATCCAGGTAGCCCACAATGTGGAGGTTGGCCATAATACTGTTATTGCCGCGCAGGCTGGCGTAAGCGGAAGTACAAAGATCGGCAACAATGTCATGATCGGTGGCCAGGCGGGAATCGTTGGCCATATCACCATTGCCGATGGCAGTAAGATCAATGCGCAAAGCGGTGTGAGTAAATCCATCAAAAACCCCAATACTGCCGTTACCGGTTCACCGGCATTTGATTATACCAGTGCACTGCGCAGCCAGGCTGTAAGCCGCAACCTGCCTGACATGGAGCGCAGGATCAAGGAACTGGAAACCCTGGTGAAGCAATTACTGGCTGAGAAGGTTTAACATATCCGGAAGCAAACTGCCTGCGCTTTGCTATCTTTGCCGCTCAAGATGAAAAGCATGGATGCAAAATTCAACCCTGATAAGCAACATACCTTAGGCGCAGAGATCGGCATTTCCGGCACTGGTTTGCATACTGGTGTAAAGGTGGATATGACCTTCCGCCCGGCCAACCCGGGTTTCGGTATTCAATTCCAACGCATAGACCTCCCCGGCCAACCCTATATCAAAGCGGATTGTGACCTGGTAGTGGATACTTCAAGAGGAACCACCATCGAGGATAATGGGGCCAGGGTAAGCACCATTGAACACGTTCTTGCTGCCCTGGTTGGAACAGGGGTAGACAACTGCCTTATCGAGATCAATGGCCCGGAGACCCCCATCATGGATGGCAGTTCCCAGCCTTTTGTAGAGATGATCCAGGAGGTGGGCGTAATTGAACAGGACGCCACCAAGGCCTGGTATACCATTGATCAGAATATCTATCATTACGATGAAGTAAAGCGGGTAGAAATGGTGGTGATGCCTGCGCCTGAATATTGCATTACCACCCTCATTGACTTTAATTCCCCTGTCCTCGGAACACAGCATGCCCAGTTAAAGAGCATGAAGCATTTTGTTGAGGAAATAGCCATGAGCAGGACCTTCGTTTTCCTCCATGAACTCGAAATGTTGCTGGAGCACAACCTGATCAAGGGTGGTGACATCAACAACGCTATCGTGGTGGTGGACAAACCGGTTACCGACGCTGAAATGCAACGCCTTGCGAAGGCATTTGGCCGCGACAAGATCGAAGTAAAGCATGAAGGATTCCTGAATAACCTGGAGTTAAGGTTCCCCAATGAGCCAGCCCGCCACAAACTTCTGGATATCGTGGGAGACCTGGCCCTGATCGGCTATCCCATCAAAGGCAAGATCATTGCCAATCGCCCCGGGCATAGCACCAACGTTGAGTTTGCACGTAAGATCAAGCAGTACATCAAGAAGAACAAACACCTGAAAGATGTGCCTGTTTATGATCCAAACCAACCACCGATCTTCACTACCCAACAGATCGAAAAGACCCTGCCGCACCGCTACCCCTTCCTGCTGGTGGACAAGATCATTGAGCTGACCGATAAGCATATTGTAGGCATCAAGAATGTGACCTTCAACGAGCAATTCTTTGTTGGCCATTTCCCCGGCAACCCGGTAATGCCCGGTGTACTCCAGATCGAAGCCTTGGCCCAAACAGGCGGCATCCTGGCCATCAATGCCATGAGCGGTGGAGAATACGACACTTATTTCCTGAAGATCGACAACTGCAAATTCAAGCAGAAAGTTGTTCCCGGTGATACCATGATCCTGAAAATGGAACTGGCCGCCCCGATCAGGAGAGGTATTTGCGAAATGAAGGGTACCGTTTATGTGGGAAATAAGGTTTGCACCGAAGCTGACCTTGTAGCCCAATTGGTGAAGCGCAACCAGTAAAATCGAGTATTTTCAGCATTTACACTTATTTTTGCACGCTAGGTATATAGGCCTGGCGTTTTTTTTGCCGGCCCTTATCCACTCAATAACCAGAATTGTAAAAACCAAAATGATCCATCCGCATACCTACATACACCCCAATGCCCGCCTGGCTACCAATGTAAAAGTTGACCCATTCACCGTTATCCACCAGGACGTGGAGATCGGGGAAGGCACCTGGATTGGCAGCAATGTGACCATCATGGAAGGCGCCAGGATAGGAAAGAACTGTAGAATTTTCCCGGGAGCGGTAATTTCTGCCACTCCACAGGATCTCAAGTTCGAAGGGGAATATTCTATCGTTGAGATCGGGGATGGCACTACCATCAGGGAGTTTGTAACCATCAACAGGGGAACCAAGGACAGGGGAAAGACCGCAGTAGGTAAAAACTGCCTGATCATGGCTTATAGCCACCTCGCCCATGACTGTATCGTCGGCAGCAATTGCATCATGAGCAATAACGTACAGATGGCCGGCCACGTAACCGTTGGTGACTGGGCGATCATCGGAGGGGTGAGCGCCATCCACCAATTCGTACAGATCGGGCAACACGCTTTCGTTAGTGGTGGATCACTGGTAAGCAAGGACGTTCCGCCCTATATCAAGGCCGCCCGCACCCCATTGAGCTATGCCGGCGTAAATTCCGTAGGCTTGAAAAGAAGGGGTTTCAGTATCGATCGCATCAACCATATCCTGGATATTTACAGGGTACTCTACAATAAAGGCATGAACACCTCCCAGGCCCTCGAATTCATCGAAGAAGAATTCAGCGCTACCGATGAAAGGGACGAGATCGTCACTTTCGTCCGGGAAAGCGGCAGGGGTATCATTAAGCGCTATACCAAAGGCAGCAACGATGACGATATCGCTATCTGATGCCGGCAAGCGGTTCAACAGGGAATGGATCTTTCGTCATGTAACCTTTCAATTTGAGGAAGGAGCACACTATGCCATTACCGGGCCAAATGGTTCGGGCAAAAGCACCTTGCTACAGGTCATTGCTGGAGCCACAGCCACCAGTGAAGGAAAACTGATCTGGCAGCCCAACCAAAACAGGAATGGCCTTCCCCTGGAATCTGAAAAGGTGTTCCAGCATCTTTCCATAGCGGCTCCCTACCTCGACCTTATTGAGGAAATGACCATTACAGAGCTACTGGAATTCCATAGCCAGTTCAAGCCCCTGCTTCCGGCATGGTCAGCAAAGGAAATTGTTGGGAAAGTGGGACTGGAAAAAGCTGCGCATAAACAGATCCGCTATTATTCTTCAGGCATGAAGCAGAGGGCCAAATTGGCCCAGGCGATCTTTTCAGATGTGGAAGTGATACTGCTGGACGAACCCTGCACTAACCTTGACGCTACGGGCATTGCACTGTACCAGCAACTCATCCATGAATTCGGCGGCAACAGGACCATCATCGTAAGCAGTAATGATGAGCAGGAATATGGATTCTGCAAGCAACAGATCCATATCATGGATTACAAAAACTCCTGAGTACCCCTACCCTCAACTCCAAATCAAGGTAATCAAAACTTAACGCCTGGAAGCGATCAGCAGGTTCAGGTCTGTATACTTCAGGTTAAAGCGTTGGCTCAGGTGGAAATGGGTAAGTGCCCCTTTGAAAAGATAGATACCACTGCGCAAATGGATCTTGTGCCAGATCAGGCTTTCAATCCCCCCTTCCTCCCCGGCTTCCAGTAGCAAGGGCATCAGGACATTGCTGATGGCATGGGATGCTGTTCTGGCAAATCCAGAAGGGATATTGGGCACACAATAATGGATCACGCCATATTTCATGAAGATGGGTTGTTCATGACTGGTGATCTCAGAGGTTTCGAAGCAACCACCGCTATCGATACTAACGTCAATGATCACACTACCGGGACGCATATTGCTCACCATCTCTTCAGTAACCACGATCGGGGTTCTTCCCGTATTATTACCCAGTGCCCCCACAGCCCAATGTCATTAAGTTAAGGGGAGTTGGGTTGGTGTGCTAATAAAAAAAGCAGAGAATCACTTTGTTATTTTTGAGGTGCGAACTACAAAAAAACAGGATTCTCATGCTTGAGGCAAATTTACGTATCATCCAAGAACTAAAGCTATTCTTACAGTTAATTGTTAGCGATTCTGATCTGCTGTCGTTCTTTGGCAACACCCCTACTGCCTTTACCCGGAGGAGAAAACTTACGTTTGATCGGATGGTTTTGCTAATTGCCCGGTTATGTAAGAAGACACTGAGTGTGGAGCTGGCGTCATTCTTTAACGAGATAGGCACCTCCCTGGACTGCTCCACCAGCGCCTTCTGCCAGCAGCGAATGAAGCTTAACCCATTGTTCTTCAAAATATGGAACAAGCTACTATGTGACGCATTCTATGCTTATAATGCTGCAAATGTGAAAAAATGGAGAACTTATCGGGTCGTTGCCATTGACGGCTCCAATATGAGCCTTGTGAATACCCCATCACTATCCAGCCATTTTGGTGGTCAGCATAATCAGCATGGCTCTTTTGTCCAGGCAAAGGCAGTTTATCTGCACGATGTACTCAACTGCTTGACAATCAGCACCTCTTTAGTTCCTTTCAGAACCGGAGAGCAAATTGTTGCCTATTCTATGATAGAACAACTTGAAGAGGACATGCTGGCCATTTATGACCGAAATTTCTGCAATTACAAGATGTTCGCATTGCATTTATGGCAAGAGACGGAGCGGAAGTTCATCATTAGGGCTAAGGAAAGTTATGAACCCTTTAAGGGATTTATTGCCAGTGGCAAGAAGAGTGATATAGTCCAGTTGCTACCTTCATTTTCAGCAATAAAGGGATTACGTCAACATGGTTACATTATCACCCGTCAAACAGCATTGAAGGTCCGACTGGTGCGCGTAGACCTTCCCGATACTGTTGAAGTTCTAGTGACCAACCTTTGGGAAGAGGAAGATAATCCCAGCCATATTTTTAAGGAACTATACTTCCTGAGATGGAAGCTTGAAACGAACATCTCACACCAGAAAAACATCTTACAATTGGAGTCCTTTAGTGGCCTTTCACCCCTTTCGGTTGCCCAGGACTTCTATGCTACAGTATTTACTTCGAACCTACATGCCATTTTAGTAGCCCCGGCACAGAAAGAAGTTGACGAAAAACCATACAGGGGTAAATATCCCAGAAAGGTTAATGGAAACAAATCATATGGAGGCTTGAAGACCAAAATGGTAAAACTCTTCATTGTCCAAAACCCGGAATCCATATTATTAGAGCTACAGCGATATTTTGTAAGAAATACATTGCCAATCCGATCGGGGAGATCCTCGCCAAGACAGATTAAAAATAGAAATAGCAAAAGCAAGCATAAAACCTATATGAATTACAAACCCGCCTTCTAAAACCTTAACTTAATGACATTGCCCCACAGCCACTTCGCAGGTCTTCAATTGCTTGGCCAGGATCTTGGGCTCAATTACCGAAGTCCATAGCCGCTGGCCAATATTATTCTGGAGCTGCTTCAGTTTGAAAACGCTGTTGTCGAACACCTTTACCGATGCACCCAGTGCAAGGGCGGCACGGGCTGCATATTCGCCCACTATCCCTGCACCCAGGATCACCACTTTGGTGGGAGGGATGCCAGAAATTCCTCCCAGCAATACTCCTTTACCATGATTGGCCGATCCCAGGTATTGTCCTGCGATCAACATCACAGCACTGCCGGCGATCTCACTCATGCTGCGTACGATCGGGAAAGTGCCACTCTCATCCTTGAGCTGCTCGAAGGAAATGGCCGTGATCCTTTTCTCCATCATCTTCTCCAGCAGGTCAGCCTTCAGGAGGGAAATATGCATCGGTGAAATGATCACCTGGTTGGGTTGGAGGTAGGGAATATCATCATCTGTGATCGGCGCACTTTTCACCAGGATCGGCGCCTTGTACACCTCGGCCTTATCATACACGATCCTGGCACCGGCCTCACTGTAATCCTTGTCGCGGTAATGGGAGGCATCGCCCGCATTGTGTTCGATCACCACCTGGTGGCCATTGCTTACCAGCACCCCAACAGCATCCGGGATCAGCGCTACCCTGTTCTCCTGGTAAGCCGTTTCTTTGGGAATACCTATATGCAATTGGGCACCCTTGGGTTTGATATCGAGGGTTTCCTCAAGGGTTTCATAACTGAAAGCCGTACTGATAAAAGGTTTCTGCTGCGCCATGAATGGTTGCTGGATCTATGATTAATGATTCACCTTGAAAGGGATGGTAAATTACAAATTCTAAACCGGATTATTCCTTCCCGGCTCATGCTTAGGGAATAATGTATAAAAATTAAGTCAGGGAAGATTTAGTTTCAGCCTCCTGGTTACAGGATCCAATACATCAATGAATACTTCAGGGTAGCTGGAAGGAAAGAGGCCGGGAGCCTTTTCCGGCCATTCCACCAGGCAAAGACGGCCACTATACATACAGTCTTCCACGCCTGCCTGTATGGCCTCCTCCTCATCCCTTATTCGATAGAGGTCGATATGGTAAACTGGTCCACCGGGAGAGGAATACTCGTTGATGATGGAAAAGGTCGGGCTTCCAACGGGACTTGTCACTTTCAGCACATCACACAATGCATGGACAAAGGTTGTTTTCCCGGCGCCCATCTGGCCATGCATGGCAACCAGTCTGGCATCACCCAAGGCCGACAAAAATGACCGGGCTACATCAGGTAACTCTTTGAGGGTGTAGGTCCATTCCATCTGGCAAAGATAACTGCAACCGCGTTGAGATAATAGCTATAAGGACTTCAGGACAAAACAACCCGCCTTCTTTAAATTTGTATATGCAAATTGATCAAGCTGTAAAGGAGGAAGGCATATGGAAACGGTAAACTGGAAAGTAGAAGGGATGACCTGTTCAAACTGTGCGTTGAGCATTTCAAAATACCTGGAAAAGGAGGGCATGCAGAACGTGAAGGTGAACCCGATTGATGGCGACGTACAATTCGAAATCATTGAAGCAGCCGAATCCAATAAAGAGAAGTTAGCCAAAGGGATCGCCTCATTGGGTTACAAGGTGCAGTCACCTGAAAACACAGCCCATACGCAGGGAGCAGGATCCCAACCCATGAACAAATACCTGCGCTACCTCCTGCTCTGTCTCCCCTTCACCCTGGTGCTGATGCTGCACATGATCCCGGGCCTGCATATCCACTGGCTGATGAACCCCTGGGTGCAGCTGGCCCTTTGTATTCCTGTATTCCTGATCGGCATGTCCTTCTTTGGGAGAAGCGCATGGAAAAGCCTTCAATCAGGCGTTCCCAACATGAATGTATTGATCGCCCTTGGCGGGTCAGCAGCTTTCCTATACAGCCTTATCGGCACCCTGATGGGACAGGGTGAACAATACCTGTTCTATGAGACCAGCGCTACTATTTTCACCCTTGTATTCCTCGGCTACTACCTGGAAGATGTATCAGTAGGATCCACCCAGTCGGCCCTGAACAAATTGGCCAAAAGCCAAAAAGTGATGGCCAATATGATCGCATTTGACGACCAGCACCATGAAGTAATTTTTCCCATTGAGAACATTCACCTGAAACATGGCGATCTTATCCTGATCAAAACAGGGGAGCAGGTGCCTGCCGATTGCAAGATCCTATGGGGTGAGGCCAGTGTAAGTGAAGCCATTGTTACGGGAGAAAGCTTGCCCCTGGAGAAGAAACCTAAGGATATCATTATCGGAGGCAGCCTGGTGGTTGAAGGAACGGTTAAAGCATTGGTGGTTGCGGAAGCCAATCAATCAGTCCTGGCCAATATTATCAACCTGGTCAAAAAAGCACAGGGCGACAAACCTCCCGTGCAACTCATGGCCGATAAGATCAGTGCGGTCTTTGTGCCAGCAGTATTGGTGATTGCACTGGCAACCTTCGCCATCAACTATTTTATCCTGGGCGAGTTCACCCCTTCACTCATGAGGAGTATTGCCGTATTGGTGATCGCCTGTCCTTGTGCCATGGGATTGGCCACACCCGCCGCGATCGCAGTGGGTCTTGGGCGTGCAGCAAGAAATGGCGTATTGTTTCGCAATGCCAAATCACTGGAAGCCTTCAAGACCATCCAACAGGTGGTGTTCGATAAGACCGGCACGCTTACAACAGGTAATTTCGTGGTAGATGGATACCATTTTGAAAAGGTTGATGAAGCTGAATTCAAACAACTGGTATTCTCAATGGAGAAGTTCTCCAACCACCCTATCGCAAAGTGCATTGCCAATGAATGGAAGACCAACCAACCCATCCGCTGGGCAAAAATAGAAGAGGTGAAAGGAAGGGGGATGCGCGCCCTCACCAGGGAAGGGGATGAATACTGGGCAGGCTCTTATGAAATCGCCAGCAGGTTGACAACAGACTCCAGTCACAATGTTTATATTACCCGCAATGGCCAGTTGATCGGCTGGATCAATGTAGTTGATGAGGTCAGGCCAGAAGCTGGCGAAGTGATCGACTACCTCAGGAAAAAGAAAGTGAAAACCATCCTCCTGAGTGGTGACCGCAAGGACAAATGCCTGCAATTGGGCAATACCCTTGGAATGGATGAGATCATGTACGAGAAGAGCCCAGAACAAAAGCTTGGCATCCTGGAACAGCTCAACCAGACAGCCCCTACCGCAATGGTTGGCGATGGCATCAATGATGCGCCTGCATTGGCAAAAGCATCCATTGGCATTTCGATCAGTGAGGCGTCACAGGTAGCCCTCCAGACTGCAGACGTAGTGCTGATGAACCATGGCCTGAAAAACCTGCCCCTGGCACTAGGCCTTGGTAGGCATACCCTCCTCACCATTAAACAAAACCTGTTCTGGGCATTCGCCTACAACATAGTTGCCATACCAGTAGCGGCTGTTGGCCTGCTCACACCGGCCTTCGGTGCCCTGGTAATGGGACTTAGTGATGTGGTACTGGCCATTAACTCAGTCAGGCTTTTTGTAAAAAAAGTTATTTGAGAAGAAAAGGATATTTTGCCAAACTTTAAACCTGACCAAAGTCCAACAGCCTGTCGGCCATACATTCCATATTAAAGCAATACTGGGGCTATGAGGCTTTCCGTCCCTTGCAGGAAGAGATCATTACATCAGCAATTGACCAGAAAGATACCTTAGCACTGCTTCCTACCGGAAGTGGCAAATCCATTTGCTACCAGGTACCGGCTCTTGCTTCAGAAGGCCTGTGCCTGGTGATCAGCCCGCTTATAGCACTAATGAAGGACCAGGTCCAGCAGTTGCGGAAAAAAGGCATCACTGCTTTTGCCATTCATACAGGCATGAGCTTCAAGGAGGTGGCCAGGACCCTTGAACTTGCGACCGACAGCAACTGTAAGCTCTTGTACGTATCGCCGGAACGATTGCAAACAAGGCTTTTCAAGGACTACCTGCCGTCGCTATCCATTTCCCTGATAGCAGTAGATGAAGCCCATTGTGTGTCGCAATGGGGATATGACTTCCGTCCCAGCTACCTAAGGATAGCTGAAACGAGGGAAGACCTGCCCGGTGTTCCGGTATTAGCGCTCACTGCATCAGCCACACCGGAAGTGCAGCAGGATATCATCCAACAACTTCGTTTGACCAATGCAGTTACCATAAAAGGTTCCTTTGCAAGGGAAGCCCTCTCCTACAGCTGCTTTGAAACCGGTAACAAACCCGGCAAAATGCTGGAGATCCTGCAAGGCGTACCTGGTTGCAGTGTAGTGTATTGCAAGAGCAGGAAAAGAACCGTTGAAGTAGCCCGTCAATTACAATCAGCAGGCATATCAGCCACCTATTACCATGCTGGTCTTGACCAGGAAGACCGTAACGAACGCCAGCAACTTTGGATGGGCAACCAGGTCCGGGTAATGGTAAGTACGAACGCTTTCGGCATGGGCATTGACAAGCCTGATGTACGCACAGTCATCCACTATGATGCACCGGATTGCCTGGAACATTATTACCAGGAAGCGGGAAGGGCCGGCCGGGACAGGAACAAAGCCTATGCGATCCTCCTTTACCAAAAGACGGAATTGGACCAACTGGAAATCCAGCTTGAAAAAAAATACCCGCCTCTCCCGCTAATACAGGCAGTATACCAGGCGATCGCCAACTACCACCAAATACCAACAGGAGGCGGTGAAGGCATCACCTATGATTTTGAACTGGAGACTTTTTGCAAGAATTTCCAGCTGGACAGGACACCTACCATTGCGGCTATCCAATTGCTGCAGGCAGAAGGGTATATCCTGATGAACGAAGCCATGTTTCACCCGCCCAAGGCCAAATTCGTTTGCGACCGTTCATGGCTGGAGATACTGGAACAGCAGCACCCGGAATGGGATGAACTCAGCAAGACCTTGCTCAGGAACTATGAAGGCATCTTCAACGTACCGGTAACCATTTCAGAACTGCATCTTGCCCAACAGCTGCGTTGGGACAAGGAAAAAGTAAGGGAAGGACTCCTTTTCCTTCACCATTATGGGGTGATCAAGTACCAGCCTCAAAAAGAGTGCCCTCAACTTACCTTGCTCACCCCAAGGGTAAAAGCGGAATATGTAAGGATCGACCAGCAGAAAGTACAGCTAAGGAAGAAAAAAGAATCAGAACGAATCAGTCATTTCCTGAAGTATATCAACACCAACAGTTGCCGAAGCAGTTATATTGGACATTACTTCGGGGACAACGATATGAAAGCCTGCGGCATCTGCGACAACTGCATTGAAAATAAAAAACGACAGCATAATACACTTGACCTACAAAAAGAAATCCTTGCTAAAGTAAGCCAGGGAGCTTTTCACCTTCCGGAAATGGAAAAACTTTTCGATAACCTGGTGACCAAAGACCAATTATGGTCCGTGATCGAATACCTAAGGGCAGAGCAAAAGATCTCCATTGACCCAAATGGACTTATTTCGAAGCGATAGTAACGCTTTGTGGCCTGGGAACGCTGGCTGTAAACAGGTTATGGCTGAATAAATAGGATGCCCCCTCAAAATAAGCAATTGCCTCTTCGATCATTTTTGGATCCTTGGGAATAGGAACAACCGCACCAGTTCTATAGTCTGGCCGGAACATCCGCACCTGCTTCCGGGGAGACAACACAACCATTTTATCATTCTTCACATAAGCCACATCCTGGTAATTCACCAGCAACAGTCTTTCCCTGCCCGGTTCCAATTTGAATACATCATAACCAAAGAACCTGGAAGTATATGGAAGGTTCAGTAATCCCATGATGGTAGGATCAAGGTCGATCTGGCTTGTCAGGCGTTCAAATTTTCCAGGCTTAACAATGCCTGGCGCATAGATCCAACAAGGAATATGGTATTTATTAAGGGGCATATCAGTCCTGCCTCCGCTATCAGCACAATGGTCAGCTACGATCACGAAGATGGTAGAATTGAACCATGGCTTCCCGCGCATGGCCTGCAGGAATTTTCCGATTGCATAATCAGTATATTGTAATGCCCCCTCCCGCCTTTGAAATTTCGGTGGCACCGTCACCTTACCTTCCGGGTAGGTATAAGGCCGGTGATGGGAAACGGTCATGATATGCTGGAAAAAAGGCTTACCTGAAGCATAACTTATCGCCATTTCCTTTTCCGCTAAAGCATATAGGTCTTCATCGCATACCCCCCATACTGTTTTATGATGGATCGAATCTTCAGGAATTGCATCTTCATCAATTACTGCATAACCATTCTTGCCGAAATAATCCCCCATATTATCGAAGAAGCTGTTTCCACCATATACATACTTGGTATCATAACCATTCTGCTTTAATACCGACCCCAAAGTGAACAATCCCGAGCGGGTCGGCAACCGCTTGACGATAGATTGCCCCGGGGTTGGGGGAAGGGCTGTACTTAATGCTTCCAGCCCCCTTACAGTCCTCGTTCCGGAAGCATAAAGCTGGGTAAAGAAAAGGCTTTCATTGATCAGGGAATCCAGGTTGGGGGTAAGTTTTGGTGCATAACCCAACTCATCTATGAGGTAATCGGGATATATCCTATTATGGTATTCCTTGAAATAGTCCAGGTATTCAGCACTCAAACTTTCAATGCTGATAAGGACAACATTATATTTCCTTCCAGCACCAGCCGGCTCAATCGACCTTCCTAATTCCTGTGGTTCATTACTAACAAACCTCGCCCCTGGTGTTTGAAGCAATTGATGGAGGGTTGTGAAAACCTTTGAAGTATCTTCAGTTGGGTAGAAATCCTCGTAAGACATTTCATTCTTACGAAAAGCGCTTCCAAACTGGAACATCCCATTACCCGCCAGTTCATTGTTCAGTTTGTTATCAGAGAAATTACGAAGCCCTTCATCTACCCATACAAAATCACCAAGCCCAATGGTCACTACCATTAACAATACAGAGATATGGGTCACGGGGCCTACTTTCCCTGAAGGCGCAACCACCCGCTTCCTGACAAAAAACCAAACCAGGAAAGTCAGGAGTAGGACGCCTGCTATTACCAATGGGATATTATAGGACTGCCAGATATTACCTAAGACCTCATTTGTGTAGATAAGATAATCAACCGCGATAAAATTATACCGGACATTGAATTCCTGCCAAAAGAACCACTCGGCAAACGCGTTGAGCACCAGCAATAAAATGGAGAGAAGCAATACAGACTTCATTAACACAAGGCCAAACTTGCTACGTTGAAACCTGACTGGTAATAACCAAACCAATAAAAAAACCGGCAGGGCAAAATACCAGCCGGCAATAAGGTCATAGAACAACCCTATACCATAAACCCCCAACAATTGCAGGGGACGGAGGGAAACCTCCGGCCATCCAGAAACCAGCAATGCTGTCCTGCTGATGGCACTGACCGCCACAAACACCAGTAGTACGAGCCACCAAATGCGATACCTTTCAAGAAGACTTCCTGTTTTGTCCATATGATCTATTCCATTATTTGAAATTGAGGAATATTATTGGCCAAGTTAGGAAGCTCGCTACCGGTTTTTGGTGACACCTGTCACAGTGTTCTTCCCCAATTACCACAGGCTCCGCTTCTTGCTGCTGCGGCCACCTAATCCCAGTGCGCCCAGCAGGCTTCGCGTGATGACATTGGCAGCAGTCCTGCCTACCTGCCTGGCCGCGGAACTATCTAACATTTCCTCAAGAATTGACTTTTCTTCCTTTTGGCTGCGGCTTGTTTTCTTCCCCTCTTCAGCCTCTTTCACGCCTGCTGCTTCCTGTAATTTGGCAGTCAACATTTCATACGCACTTTCGCTATCCACTACCTGGTTGTATTTCTTGACCAGCTTGCTATTCGATACCAGCGCATTGATCTCCTCATCGGAAAGGATATCCATCCGGCTCCTTGGCGCTACCAGCAAAGTGTGCACCAATGGGGTAGGGATACCCTTTTCATTCAGCATGGTAACCAGTGCCTCACCGATTCCCAAACCGGTCAACAAGGCATCTGTATCGTAGAACTCTGTTTCAGGGTAGTTCTCCGCTGTCTGCTTGATCACTTTCCTGTCTGCCGCAGTAAAAGCGCGTAATGCATGCTGCACCTTAAGTCCCAGCTGGCCAAGGACAGCAGCCGGAACATCCATAGGGTTCTGCGTACAGAAGAATATGCCCACGCCTTTTGACCTGATCAATTTGATGATGGTCTCGATCTGTTGCAGCAAGGCTTCGCTGGCTTCCTGGAAAATGAGGTGGGCTTCATCAATGAACAAGACCAGCTTGGGTTTATCCATATCGCCCTCCTCCGGACAAGAGGCATACAACTCAGCGAGCAACTGCAACATAAAGGTGGAGAAAAGTTTAGGCCTATCCTGAAGATCTGTTACCCTTAACACTGAAATAACACCCCGGCCATCATCACTGATCCGCATCAGGTCATCCACCTCAAAGCTCTTTTCCCCAAAGAACACATCCGCTCCCTGCTGCTGCAACTCGATCACCTTTCGCAGGATGGTACCAGTTGAGGAGGTACTGATCTTACCATAATCTTTTTCCAGTTCAGCCTTACCCTCATTGCTTACATATTGTAATACCTTGGTAAAGTCCTTCAGGTCGACCAGGGGCAATTGGCTATCATCGCACCATTTGAATATCATGGCAACAATCCCGGCCTGGGTATCATTCAACCCGAGTATCTTGCTTAACAGCACGGGCCCAAACTCACTAACTGTAGCCCTCAACCGAACCCCGGGCTGGTCGCTCAGGGAAAGCAATTCCACCGGATAGGCAGCGGGTTGGTAGCTCATGCCTAAATGCTGGTACCTTTCATTGATCTTATCATTTGCTGACCCTGCCGCTGCAATTCCACTCAGGTCACCCTTGATATCCATGAGCAGCACAGGAACACTGTTATCGCTAAGCACTTCCGCCAAAACCTGGAGGGTCTTGGTCTTACCCGTACCGGTAGCACCGGCAATAAGTCCATGCCTGTTCATGGTCTTTAGAGGCAACAGGATATCTGCTCCTGCAACCGGCTGGCCATCCAGTATGGCCACGCCAATTTTTGCGGAATCACCTTTAAAAGAATAACCGGTCTTTATAGTGTCCAGGAATTTTTGCTGATCAGCCATAGTATCAAGTTTACCTGTGAAAGTTATTGCATTTCAAAATTCATTCCCCTCCTCACCTGAAAATAAAAAAGGCTGTCTTCATAAAGATGACAGCCCTCCCAATCTTTTTGGATGTTTAGAGTTCTTCCTCACGCTCCAGCATCAGGATCGCGCTTTGCGGGACGATAAAATATTTCTCCCCTTCATACATCACTTCAGTTGCGCCACTCAGCAGGAAAATAGCGAGGTCCCCTTCTTTTGCCTGTAAGGGAATATATTTCACCTGTTCTTCGGGCTGCTTCCAGCTTTCATCCTCTGGCGGGGTGGGAATGGCATAACCGGGACCGGTCCTTATAACATATCCCTGCTGTACTTTCTCCCTTTCCTGGACCCCGGGAGGAAGGTACAAACCACTTTCAGTCTTTTCATTGGGCCTGGAGGGGCGGATCAAAACCCTGTCGCCAATTACGATCAGCTTCTTCAGTCTGTTATCGGGTGTGATATGCATAATTCAATAGGTTGAAGGTGCAAATTTAATTACCTGATCCTTTTCTAGAGTTAACAGGCCTTATTCCTGTCCTTTCCCCGGTCCGGCTTACTGCCCATCCGGACCGCCCAGGCCGCTTTAACAAAATATTAGTCACCGTTGGCGGGGCTGCTGAAATGATTTAATTTTATTTTATCCTAATAAATACTCAAGCTATGGATGAAAAGAAAGCTAAAATACTGTTGTGCGAAGACGATCAGAATCTTGGACTGGTATTGAAGAATTATCTTGAGCTGAACGATTTTGATGTGGTTCTCGAAAGGGATGGCCGTTTGGGCCTTGCCGCATTCCAACGCGAAAAGTTCGATCTCTGCCTGCTGGACGTAATGATGCCCAATATGGACGGCTTTACCCTGGCAGAAGAGATCCGTGATATAGATCCGGATATTCCCCTGTTCTTCCTGAGTGCCAAGACCATGAAGGAAGATATTATCCAGGGTTATAAACTGGGCGCAGATGACTATATCACCAAGCCTTTTGACAGTGAGGTGCTGTTGATGAAGATCAAAGCTATCCTCAAGCGCAATGAGGAATTGAACAAGGAAGTAGAGAACAAGGAGTTTGACCTTGGTTCCTTCCACTTCAACCCAAAGTTGCGCGAACTCAGCCATGGAGGCCAGACCCAAACCCTGTCACCCAAGGAAAACGAGTTGCTTAAAATGCTTTGCGAGCACATGAATGACCTCCTTCCCCGCGAGCAGGCCCTGAAAAAGATCTGGGGCAGCGACACCTATTTCAATGGCAGGAGCATGGATGTGTACATTGCCAAACTGAGGAAATACTTGAAGGAAGACAGCTCCATCGAGATCGTCAATATCCATGGCAATGGTTTCCGCCTGGTGGTGCCAACCAATGCCTGAAAATAATCGTCTGTCTTTTGCCAAAGCCAATGTTATTCCAACATTGGCTTTTTTAATTAATGAAACCTGAAGTACATATGTTGAAGATTTTCCGTAACCTGGCCATCCTTTTTGTAAGTTTTTGGACCATGGTCACTGGCATGTTGTTCACCGCATTGGTCAACTGGGCTTTCGACCTCTCCCTCCCGACAAGCAGCGTCCTGATCTATGGAGGAATAGGCGGAATCCTTTTCATTGGTTTTCCGCTCCTGTTGATAGCCGTCTTGTTGCTTAACCGGTTCAGGAAGGTCCTGCAGCACCGGATGAACCTGCTATGGGTGATCAGGGACCTGGTTTGGCTGAGAAGGATTTGATTTGATGAATGCATAAAAAAAGCGGGCTTTGTTGCCCGCTTTTTTCTATCCTCAAAACAAAAGGTTTTCTCCCCCCTTGCCGGCTGGTTTTTTACCCAGGTGTTCATAAGCTTTCGCTGTCACTTCCCTTCCCCTTGGGGTGCGTTGAATAAATCCCTCCTGGATCAGGAATGGCTCATATACTTCTTCAAGGGTACCCGCTTCTTCCCCAACAGCAGTGGCAATGGTGGTGATCCCTACCGGACCACCCTTGAATTTATCAATGATCGTAGCAAGAATGCGGTTATCCATTTCATCCAGTCCATGCTCATCTACATTCAGCGCCTTAAGTGCGTGCTGGGTGATGCCCAAGTCAATCTGGCTATCGTTCAGGACCATGGCAAAATCACGTACCCTTCGCAACAAGCCATTGGCAATACGGGGAGTACCCCTGCTTCGCCTGGCAATTTCACCGGCAGCATCGGTAGTGATCGGCGCATTCAGGAGACCAGCTGACCTTTCAATGATCTTCTGCAAGGTTCCAGACTGGTAATACTCCAGCCTCGACTTAATGGCGAATCGCGACAGCAATGGCGCCGTAAGCAAGCCGCTCCTGGTAGTGGCACCGATCAGGGTAAAGGGATTGAGGTTGATCTGTATGCTCCTTGCATTTGGCCCGCTATCGATCATGATATCGATCCTGAAATCCTCCATGGCAGCATAAAGGTATTCTTCCACTACAGTACTCAGGCGATGGATCTCGTCAATGAAGAGGACATCATTGGGTTCGAGGTTGGTCAGCAATCCGGCAAGGTCACCGGGCTTTTCGATCACAGGCCCCGATGTCTCCCTGATATTCACGCCCATCTCGTTGGCAACGATCCTTGACAAGGTGGTCTTTCCCAAACCCGGGGGACCGTGAAACAGCACATGGTCAAGGGCTTCGCCCCTGATCTTAGCCGCCTTGATAAATATCTTAAGGTTCTCGATGATCTGTGGCTGACCAGAGAAATCACTGATCTCCTTCGGGCGAAGGCTATTCTCGAACTCCTTCTCATTGGAGCCCATCGATTCCTTATCTGGATGCAAGTTTTGATTCAACATGAATGACTTTATTTCTTCACCAATACCACTCCGGCAATGATCAATATTACACCAATAATCTTTTCCAGCGTTATCTGCCGCAATGGGGCCCCCAGCCATCCATAATGGTCCAATACAAGTGAAGCAACCAGTTGTCCAGTAACCACCAAAGCAAAAGTGAACCCTACTCCAAGTTTCTGGTTAGCCCAGGTTATATACCCAACGAAGATCGCCCCGATCACACCGCCCAGCCAGGCATACCAGGGCGCCTGCCCAATATTTCCCAACTGCCTGAAGGTATAGGGCTGACTAACCATTACCAGTGAAAGAAGGCATACCAAGCCAACTGTGAACGATACCAGGGCCCCCATTACCGGTCCGCCTGTCAGTTTGCCCATCTTGGAATTCAACAAAGCCTGGATGGGAATCAAAGCCCCCACAACCAAAGTAGCCAAAGCCATCGTCCATTTCATCCTACAAAATTTTAGCAAAACTAGGGGCTAAAGGCAGCAAATTTGTTTGCATATACAAATATATTTGGCATATCTTTGTTAACGTGAAGACTTCAGAAAGTAAATATTGCCAGTGCATGTATTTCGCCAGCAGCGCCCTTGCCAGGAAGATGGAGAAGCTGGCACTGGAAAGCTGGAAGAAGGTTGGACTTTCCCCTAGCCACGGTTACCTCCTGATGCTGGTAATTGAGGAACCCGGTATCCAGCCGGGTACCCTTGCCGACGAACTGCAATTAAGCCCAAGCACGGTCACCCGCCTGATCGAAAAACTGGAAGAAAGAAAACTCGTGGTCAGGACGACTGAAGGGAAAATTACCAATGTTTTCCCTACCAGTGCTGGAAAGGACATTCGGTCGGCGCTGAAGGAATGCGCTGAACATTTCCATCACACTTATGCTTCCATCCTTGGGGCAGAAGAAAGCGCCCGGTTGGTTCAAAACATTAACCGCATCACTGATAAACTTAATCCCTGAGGGACAAAACCTTTCCATTCTAGGATCAGCACCCGGGACTTACTTCTGTAAGAGGTAATGCTATGGATAGCATGGGCTGAAGGTCTTCCTTATGATCGAAAAAACTGAACGATGATTTGTCGCCAACAGTGCAAGGTCAACAATGCAGAACATTTGGTCAACCAGTTCTTCTCTTTATTGTTTAAAACAAACAATTCAATGATATGCGATATAAACTTTTAGGAAAATCAGGACTCAAGGTTTCGGAACTCTCCCTTGGCACCATGGGCTTTGGGCAGGAGTGGAAATGGGGTGCGGACAAGGAGACCTCATTCAAGATTCTTGAAGCCTATGCTGCGGCGGGAGGAAATTTCCTGGATACGGCTAACCGTTATACCGAAGGAACCAGTGAAAAGATCATTGGGGAGTTCATGACCGCCCATGACAGGGATTACTTTGTAGTTGCTACCAAGTATAGCCTGTTCGACAACCTTACCAACCCGAATGCTTCCGGCAATAACCGTAAGAATATGATGCGCAGTGTGGAGCAAAGCCTGAAGCGATTGAATACGGACTATATCGACCTCCTTTACCTGCATATCTGGGATAACCTTACCACGATAGATGAAGTGATGCGCGGATTGGATGACCTGGTAAGGCAGGGAAAGGTCAACTATATTGCCATCAGCGATACACCGGCCTGGATCATTAGTCGCGGCAATACCCTTGCAGAACTGATGGGATGGAGCCAGTTTGTGGCCCTGCAGGTGGAGTACAGCCTTTTGCAGCGAACCCCGGAAAGGGAATTGATCCCAATGGCCAAACACTATGGCATGACCGTTACACCCTGGGCACCCCTGGCTGGAGGCGCGCTAACCGGCAAATACCTGAAGGGTGACAGGGGGAGGATCCCTGATGGAAGCAAGCGATTGAATGAAAGAAGCGTTGGCATTACCCGGAAAGTGATGGAGATCTCGGAGCAAACTGGTGTTCCGGAATCACATGTTGCATTGAAATGGACCATGCAGCGCGGATTTTCCTCCATACCCATCGTAGGGGCAACAAAACTTTCGCAACTCGAAGAGAACCTTAAAGCGATCTATTTTGAACTCAGCCCAGAGCAGATTGCGCAATTGGATGCCGTAAGTGACATTGAACTGGGATTCCCCGGCGATTTCTTCAAGGAAGAAGGAGTAAAATCAGTAGTGTATGGAGGGTTTTATGATAAAATAGAACACAGGCAACCATAAATAGACCATAAAAAAAGCGGGACCAATTGATCCCGCTTTTTTATACCATGTCTTGAAAACTTTATTTAGGTTCGATCACCATTAACACCGTTCCGCGTGCCGGCAAGGTGACTTTAATACCGCCACTTGCAGCTGCACTATAAGCCGGAATAGAAGTGTAATTGGTTGGTCCACCTACACTACCCGGAGCTGGTCCACGGCCATTGATGAAAACAGATCTTGAAAAATCACCATTGTCATTGCCCGGAGTCAGGTTGTACCAATAATAGCGGGCGCCTGCTTCAAAATATTCAGGCTTGATCTCGATGTTGATGGCTGCACCGGATTTATTCACCATGGTAACCCCCAGGTGACCCGAGCTAAAGGATGATGCATGCGCATATACATTGGAGTTAGAATAGGTAGTCCTGATCAAACGGTCACCTAGGAATCGCTTGTACATTTGCATGTAATAGAAGGCAGGTCTTGGCTGCCAGGGTGCTTTCACACCATTCTCATCCCCGAAATAGAACATACCATAGCCGTTGCGGTCATCCCACTGGTCAGCCAGGCTCCAACGGGCAGTCATGGCAAATTTATTCTTGATCAATTCATTGATGGCAAGTATTGCATGGGCACCATTTACAACAGATTCGCGCTGTCCGGAACCCTTAGCACCGATATTCCACTCGTTAACAGCAATGGGCTTAGGGGTAGTACCAGTAGCCTTGAATATATCCACCATATGGTCTCCCATTTGCTTTGATTCAACACCGGCTGATTCAATGATAAATCCTGCGGGTGAATTTGCTTCGAAGGTGGAATAATAGTTATGGATCACGTAATAATCAGGCAAGTTATTCAGCGCTTTCAACACCTTTTCGTTCCAGGTGATCTCAATGGCTGGCGATATGCTGGGACGAGGCTTTTCCACCATCACAGCACCAATGAAAATGGTCTTGCCAATTTCCTGCGCAGCCTTGCGCATAGAGTCAGCAAATACCTTGAAATGGGCGCCATACACTTCAGGTGTAATGATAGCAGGCTGGCCATCCTTGTTGGTGGTTTGGTCGATCCGGTAACCTGCTTCCCAATAGCCAAAGTTCTCCTGGCCAACTTCCCAATATTTGGTGCGGCCATTATCGTACCGAACCCAATCAGCAGCATAATGGGCTGCAACCTCAACCGGTTTCGCCCCTGTACCGTAACGGGCATAGCCATAGTTAACCGTGATCATACCCTGGGCTCCGGTCTGCTGCAGTACCCTGTAATAGTTATCAAGGGAAATGGAATAATCAAAATTATTCTTACCTACCAGGTAGTTCCGCTCGATCGGCGTTCCTTCAGCGGTCACCAGAACTTTGGGAACATCGGAAGGAATAGTGGAAGGAGTAGCATTCCAGAAATACTCGTCGGCAATGTTACCGCCGGGGAACCGGAGGAAACTGGGCTGCATGGACTGCAAATGCCCCATCAGGTTGGGTTGGTCAACCACTTGCGACATCAGGGAATGCAGGTTATCGCCAAAGACATTGCGGGAGATCTTGCTCTCGATCCGGTACCTGTTCACATTGATGGTTAATTCAGTGGAGGATGGTATTGTTGTGTCAACAAAGGCCGGGGCAGTAAAATTGCGGGAAGCCCAATCCATAAAAAATCCCTGCGTAGCCGTTGTTTCCGGATCTACAGGGGGCTTACTGGTATCAACCGGCGGTTCACCACCACCATCATCACTCTTACTGCAAGAAGGTAAAGTTCCAATTGAAATGACCAGCGCACAACCGGCAATTAGATTACGGATTCTCATGTTCGTAATTTGTTATTGAGATAAGCGATTTAGACAAGGTTCTGCTTGCTTGGTAAAGCAGGTTTTTGTGAGAAGAACCCGGCTGGATAGGATATAAGAATAACGCTTCAAATATATAAAAAACCTATCAGAAACAATAGTAACTGCATCTTTTTATTAAAACACAAAAAATTGATTTTCAACATTTTAAAAAGAAAACAGGATGCCATTAGGAAAGAAACCGCTCGTTTTCCCGGAAAATACCAGTTGGGGCCATACGAAAAAGGGGCCCCTCAAATTGAGGGGCCCCGCTATCTATCGCTTGCCCGAAAGATTATTTAGCCCGCACACTAACAGAAACCCTCCTGTCCTTGATACGATCGGCTTCAGGTGCATCAGCTGGGTATTTCGCGAATTCGGAACCATAGCCTTCAGCTCCATCGATCTGGCTACCCACACCCGCTGCTTCCAGCGCCGCTTTCACAGCCTGTGCCCTTTCCCCTGAAAGTTTTTTATTTGCGGCCTCATCTCCTACCTTATCGGTATAACCCCCGATCTTGATCTTGGCATTGGGATAGGCTTTCAGTATCTGTACCAGGTTGTCCACTTCTTTCCTGCTTTCAGGAATGATCTCGGCAGTACCGAATTTGAAATTGAGGTCATTAAAGTCGAACCAATTGTCCTTGCCGGGTTTGGCATTGGGATCATTGAGGAAGGTAACCAGCAGGTCTTCGATACCCCCTTTGTAGGCATCCAGCTCAACCCCGTTAGGCAATTTCACTTTCAAAGATTCCTTTACCGGGGCCACTACTTCTGCTTTCGGCGAATCTACCACAACAGCTGGCACTTCAGTTGTCACAGCCTCCTTGTGCTCACCTCCCCCACAACCTTTCATCAGGTATAGCAACAAACCAACACCCGCTAGCGCCAATAAAACTGGCCATAACCATTTTCCACCTGAACTGGCCTGCTGTTCCACTTCATGGTGAACGGCTGAAGCGGCACTGGTTGCTTTTCCTGCCCAGTCTCCAAGGATACCGGAAAGGTTAAGTCCCGATGGTATGGCATTCAGGATACTATTCTTCTGGCCACTCAACAAGGACAGCAATCCACCCGCATTTAAACCGCTATCAGAAGAATGTTTACCCAACACCCCCAATGCCAAAGGTGCCACCATACCTAAAAGCGAAGCCGCAGAAGAACCTTTGATACCTGCAAAACTGGAGATAAGGTTGGCAATACCCCCGGCCTTCGAACCAAAGATCCCCTGGAGCATACCCGGAACGCCTTCAGGGATGCCCCCACCTCCACTCAGGAAATTACCGGCCAGGTTACCCAGGATACCGCTTCCGGCAGCCTGCTTGGCCAGGTTAAAAATTGCATCTGCTCCGCCGCTTTCGGCTTTCTGGGTAATTCCACCCAAAACAGTCGGGATCAATCCACCCAAAGCTTTGGTAACGGAAGAATCTGATTCACCCAGGAAGGAAGAAGCCTGTGAAACCAGGTCAGGGGTAAGAAATCCTTTTACTGCATCTAGAATGTTGAATGACATACAAGTCCCTTTTTAGTTAGTTAATAAATCCACAGGAAATGGACGGTAGACTTGCTACATTCAGACCTTAAGGATGCACAATATATATTTATTTTTAAATATATTTATTTTTTTGCATAACTATTTTCAGGAAAGGACCTAACGGGATTGACTAACCGAGTTTATATACTGATTCAGGTTGAGGACCAGGTCAGGGTCCGGGCTATTGGCCAGCCAGTAATCTTTTTCTGTGTTCCGGCATACTCCCGGGTAATCGCCATCATGCAGGCCGATATCTTCAATCAACTGGAAATGTAAATGCGGCGGCCAATACCCATTTTCAACGGGCTGGCCGAAATGGGCGATCTCCTGTCCACGGTTCACATACTGCCCTGTATTCAGGTGCTGGATATCCTTCAAGGCAATATGGCCATAGAGGGAATAAAATGCCTTTCCTTCCAGTTGGTGCAGCAGGATAAGGGTGGCCCCATAATCGCCCAGCCGGTCATTGAACGCAAAACTGTGAACCATACCGCCCATGAAGGCATATACCGGAGTCCCGGGTTCACCCCAGATATCTGTTCCCAGGTGCAGCCTGCGGGCTTCGCCTTCCCCATCAAACAATTCACTCCTTCCGTACATCCCCCTTAATTCCCCATACCCTCCTATCAGGTACTTGGCCTGCTTTTGAGCTCGCAACCTATCCATGTACGCAACAAAACGATCGGTATCGAGGCTTTCTTCATAAGGAAGTTCACCTCCTTCAACAGAAAGGTTCAATGGCATTAACCTGTCGCTGAACGGATCGAAATCAACCACCGGGTGAAAACCTTCCCGGTACTTGATCAGCAGGGAATCTAAACTGGCTGTACTCATGATGCATGCTTTCAACCTTTCAAATATAACGCAACGGTTTGCTGTGGGAATTTTTATTGGTAAAGATGTATGGCTTTTTTCCAATGGGTCATCGGAATGATTATTTTTAAATACCTAACTACCGATTGCTTATGAATCTTCCCAAACCCCGGTTATCCTTCTGGCAGATCATTAACATGAATGTCGGGTTCTTCGGCATCCAGTATAGTTTTGGTCTCCAGCAGACTGCCATTAACCCACTTTACACCTTCCTGGATGCAAGGCCTGAAGACCTGCCCATCCTTAACCTGGCAGGTCCCATGACCGGGCTACTCATCCAACCTATCATCGGGGCCTTGAGCGATAAGACCTGGCATCCCAGGTGGGGAAGGAGAAAGCCCTATTTCCTGATCGGGGCCATCTTTTGCAGCCTTTGCCTTTTTGCTTTTCCATTTAGCAGGACACTTTGGATGGCCGCCGGACTTTTGTGGATCCTCGATGCCGCAAACAATACTGCCATGGAGCCTTACAGGGCATTCATAGCTGATAAGCTTGACAGCAGCCAACAACCCATGGGCTTCCTGACCCAGAGTTTCTTTACCGGACTTGGCATTACGCTGGCTAACCTCTCACTAGGATTCTTCAAGTCTGTTGATGCACTAAACGGCAAATCACCCGCAGGCATACCTTACTGGGTTTATGGATCATTCTTTGTAGGTGCAGTCTGTTCTATTGTATCTGTACTTTGGTCTGTACTGAAGACCCCGGAGATCCCCCCAACAGCGGAAGAACTAAGACTCCTGAGGGAAAGAAAAGGCGGATTGTTTGAACCATTCCAGGAGATCATCCATGCCATCAAGGATATGCCCAAAGTGATGTGGCAACTTGCGCTAGTTTACCTTTTCCAATGGTATGCCATGTTCTGTTACTGGCAATTTGTTTCGCTCAGCATAGCCAAATCCATTTTCAACACTACGTCTACTGGTGAAGGTTATGAACAGGCCGTGGTGTTAGCAGGAAAAGTAAATGGCTTCTACAATATCGTCACCTTCCTTTCAGCTTTCGGACTAGTATGGCTTACAAGGAGGATCAATGCGAAATATGTACATGTGATCTGCCTGCTGATGGCCACTTCTGCCCTGCTCATATTCCCACACATCCAGAATCCCTCACTCCTGTATGCCCCCATGATCGGCTTCGGTATTGCATGGGCCAGTATGATGGGGGTACCCTATATCATTGTGGTGGGCAATATCCCTAAGGAAAGGTATGGGGTTTATATGGGCATCATCAACATGATGATCGTGATCCCGATGATCCTGCAAACCCTTTCCTTTGGATGGATCTATAATAATTTCCTGGGTAGCGACCCCAATAAGGCCATCAGTTTTGCTGGCATCCTGCTGCTGCTTGCCGCAATAGCCACACTCAGGATAAAATCAAATACCAAGGCATCAGCCAATATTACACTGCCCTCAGGAGGAGGACATTAGCATGACAACTATGACAAGGGAAAAGGATTATATAGCATCAATTGAATTGCTGAGAAAAGCTTCCACACCATTTGGTTTCGTAGCCAGCGTGCAGGAACATGACAATTACAAGCGGGTATGGACCAGGGACGGTACCATCATCAGTTTGGCAGCATTGCTCACGGCAGACACGGAACTAGTCAATACAGCAAGGCACACAGTCCAAACCATCATGGACCACCAGCATCCAACAGGGTTCATGCCCTCCAATGTTGCACCAGATGGCAAGGTAAGTTATGGCGGAACGGTGGGGAGGGCAGACAATCCCAGCTGGGCGGTGATCGGCCTCTGCCAGTATACTTTGTTCACCGGTGAACAGGAGCTAGCAGACCAATACAGGCCACAGGTCGAAAAATGTTTTTCGGTTATGGATGCCTGGGAATATAACGGCAAGCACCTCTTGTATGTTCCCCAAAGCGGTGACTGGGCGGATGAATATATTCAACACGGATATGTGTTGTTCAACCAACTACTCAGGGTATGGGCATTGCAGCTGGCAGCAAGGGTATATGGCGAAGAAGTCTGGCTGGAAAAAGCAAGACAGGTCATTACCGTGATCCAGACGAACTTTTGGAACAACCAGGATGCAGCCAACCTTTATGCCCCTAACCTAAAGCACCAGTTGGAAAAGGCACCACTTGATTTCTGGTTCCTGGGTTTCAACCCGGCAAGGATCTATTCCCAGTTCGACCTGCAGGCCAATGCAATTGCCCTGTTGCTGGGCATTGGTGACCACCAGCAGAATGCGACACTGCTGGAATTAATTGAAAGTTTTTTTGGCAAACAACAGGACATACTACCGTCATTCTTTCCAACCATTGACTGGAATGATCCTGATATGGCAGAACTCAGGAATAACTATGCCTATAGTTTCCGTAATAAACCCAATGAATTCCATAACGGTGGCCTGTGGCCGGTTTGGAATGGATGGATGGTTGCGGCACTGGAGGCACATGGCCACCAAAGAATAGCCGGCGCTATAACAGAAGCTATTGCAGTGGCCAACCGCAAGAACAATTATGAGTTCAATGAATGCCTGCATGGCGAAACCCGGGAACCGATTGGTGTACCTTATTGCACCTGGAGTGCCGCGGGTTTCGTGATCGCCAAGAACTATCTTAAAGGAAAAAGATTCTTCACCCAATAATTAATTATGCAACCCGCTTATGTACTTGCCATTGGCGAAGCATTGATCGACGCAGTATCAACCCAATTTGTTGATGACCTGTCACAGGCCAGGGCATTGGACTTGAAACCAGGTGGTAGTCCGGCAAATTTCTGCCGTTTCCTGAATCAACTGGGAACAAATTCTAAACTGGTAGCCGCTGTTGGTAAGGATGGCATGGGTTCCATAATCCTCCGGGATATGGATGAGAAAGGCATTGACACTTCTGACATCCAGCTGCTGGAAGACCATGCCACCACCATCATCCTGGTGGGCAAGAGCAAAGGCACACCCGATTTTATCGCATACCGCGGCGCAGACAAAGAGATACATGCCATCAGGCATTCCCTGGTTGAAGAATGTTCAATTATCCATACTACCGCATTCGCATTGAGCAAGGAACCGGCCAGGCATTCCATTATGCATGCTTTACAACAGGCTAAGGCAACCGGGAAGCAGGTCAGCATTGATTTCAATTATGCGGAAAAGATCTGGGGAAAGAACAATGATGCTGAAGATATCTTTACTGCCTTGCTCTCCATGCAACCACTATTGAAATGCAGCATGGATGATGTTGAACGATTTACCGGCAAGCCACTTTCAGAACATGAGGCCAGGGAATTCCTGGGAAGCTACAATACAACGGTGACCTGTCTTACCTGTGGCAGTAACGGGGTCTGGTTCAAGACAATGCAGGACGACTGGAAACATGCCCCGGCCGAACCTGTGCAGGTGGTAGACAGTACCGGTGCCGGGGATTCTTTCTGGGCAGGCTTTATCCATGCATGGATGCAAAGGCAACCGGTTCAGGAATGCATTAAAAATGCCCTGGCTACGGCTGCATTGCGTCTCCAGGGCAAACTATGATCGTTGACAAATCTGTCAATTAGCTGTTTTCTTCATCCAGGCCTGCATGGCCAGGTAAACTCCATTGGTCCAGCCAAAACCGTCCTGTGCGGCATACTCGCCACCACCGGCCGGAAGGTCAATATTCATCACATTATACTTCTCCATCAACTTCCCGGTCTCCTTGTACACCTTTTCATTCAATTTCATCCAGCGGGTGCATATATCCCTGGCCATTCCCCTTTGCCCGCATCGGTCAAGTGCCACAACAGCCATCCACTGCAATGGAGCCCATCCATTGGGAGCGTCCCATTGCTGGCCTGATTGCTGCTCAGAGGTCACAATGCCACCGGGCTTCAACAGCTTATCCTTAACAACTACAGCCGATTGATTGGCCAGCATACTAAGGAAGCCCTGGCGCTGGGGAAAAAAGCAATAAGGAAACAATCCTGCCGGTGTAACCATCCCTGTTGACTTTCCTGTCCTGTAATCCACGTCAGTATAGAATTTCAATGATTTGTTCCAGCAATATTTATCTACCGCCACCCTTCTTTTTTCCGCCCTGGCCTCCAATTGCTGGGCCTTTGATGCATTACCTCCCACCAGGTAAGCAGTGGATAGTACCATTTCCAGTTTATACAAAAGGCTGTTCAGGTCAACAGGAATATAATAGGTCGTTTGGATACTGGTTATATTCTTCCTGTCAGCAAACCACCTGCTGCTGAAATCCCATCCACTCGCTGCCCCCGCACGAAGATGCTGGTACATTTCAACCTTGTTCCGCTTTGACAGCCTGGCTGTTTCAACATCTTCGCGGTAACTCTCCTGCCTGGGTTCGCGGCTCTCATCCCAATAACGGTTCAGGATGGTACCATCCTTCAATTTCACCACCGCTTTAATAGCCGCACCAGGCTTAACAACTGTTTCGCCGTCCATCCAGTAGGCATACTCTTTTTCCAGGGCCGGCAAAAACTCTTTGTAGGCACCATCCCCTTTGATGGATGCCAACAATTCCACCATCATGGCAAAAAAAGGCGGTTGAGAGCGGCTTATATAATAGCTGCGGTTGCCATTGGGTATATGGCCGTAGGTATCGATCAGGTAAGCGAAATTCCTGACCATACTTTCCAGGATCTCATGTTCACCACTTTCCTTCAACCCTAACATGGTGAAATAGGAATCCCAATAATAGATCTCCCTGAACCTTCCTCCCGGGACGATGTAAGCATTGGGTAAAGGAAGCAGGGAAGAACCTTTCACAGGCAGGTCGGCTTCCCTTCTCAAAACCTTCCAGAGTTTATTGATATGGGTGGTAATATCCTCTGCTTCGTCTGTCTTGTATTGCTCTGCCGGATTCACCGGAAGGTCGAAATTCTCTTTAACAAAAAGTTCCAGTGAGAACCTTAGCGCCGGGTTCTTTTTTGCGGCCAGGTAATCCTTCACGATCTCTGACGGATCCCTTTTGGGAATACAATCCACAAAGGTCTTACCATCCGGGAATATCCTTGCTTCCTGTACATCACGGAAGAGTTCACCATAGACCTGGTCAGGGGTACCCACCTGGGCAATTACTGACCAGGAAGAAAAGACCAAAGCTCCAATCAACAAGACTTTACGCATAATTTCCCTTTCTATTTTCAATCTACAACTATTTGACCGTAAAGGTTTTCTTTTCAGGCCCAACACCTGTTATAGTAAGGCTTTTCCAGTGCTTAGGCAATACAGATTTGGTTTGCACCACTCCTTTTGGGGTGATCTCCAATCCACCAAAACCCATCAATACACTTTGGATGATACCACCTGCCCCTGTCGCAAAATAAGGGTTCGTGCCGCCCTTTGTCTCAGCGATCACCCGGAAGGGTGCATTCAGGTTGGGCAGGTAGGAATCCTTGAACCAGTAATAGGCCTTCTCCTGGTCACCTAACCTGGCATAGAGTGTTGTGAACACCGCCTGCGTCATAGCCGGCGTACCTTCATTCGGAACCCTTTGCTCATAATATTCAAGATCCTTCCTGACAGCCTTGGGATCAGTGACTTCCTTCAAAGGATAAGACAACAGGTTGACATCTGCCTGCTTGATCCCTTCACCATTGTAAGTGGCGTGTTCACGCGTTACCCCATCAGGGAATTTAAGGATGGGGATATTGCTGGCCACCACCATCCAATCAGGATCAGGTGCCAGACCCAATAGTTTGGCCGCTTCAGTGGCGTAAGAGAGGTTGGCTTTTGCAGCTGCATTAGTGAAGGCGTTATTATCAACGTTCTCTGCCCACTCATCAGCAGCTACGACATTTTTGATATCATACTTACCCGAGCCATTCCTTTCCACCCTGCTGGCCCAAAAATCAGCGGTAGCTGATAAAATAGGCCAGCCCCTGTCCCTGAGCCATTGCTTGTCCTGTGTTACACAATAGTAATTCCAGGCAGCGATCGCCACACAGGCCGTGATATGGTGCTCAAATGGACCACTAAGCGCCCAAACAGGGGTTTCTTCCACCCCGGTCTCCGCACTTTCCCAGGGGAACATGGCGCCTTTGAACCCTTTTGAGAAAGCATTGCGCTTGGCGGCGTCCAGTCGCTGAAACCTGTACTCCACCATGCTTTTGGCCAGCTCCGGATGCATCAACAATACTGCAGGGTACATCCACAATTCGGTATCCCAGAACACATGCCCATTATAACCTAAACCACTCAAGCCCATGGGTGAGGGGGAATTAGCCGTTCCTTCCCTTGTGAAAGAGTAAAGATGGTATAACATGCTATGGATGTCCTGCTGGGCCTGTTCATCACCACCAATGGTGATGTCACTTTTCCATAATTCATCCCAGGCTTTTTGGTGGAACTGCAACAACCTGTCACGGCCTTCCAGTTTGGCATAAATGGTCAGGCGCTCTGCTTCATTCAAAGGATCATCGTGGTGGGCGGAGGTAATGGAAGAACCGGCTACGGCAAAACGATAGGTCTGGCCGGCCTTTAACTTCTTGGCAAATTTCACCAGGTGCATATTATTGTCCCACATCTCATGGATCACCCTTGGCTCTTCCCCATGGTGTTCCTCAAATAGAAAGGTATTGGAAGCACACATCAATAATTTACCCGTAGGGCTTTTTGCAGAGGAAGTCAGCAGGCTCAGCACCACATGCGGGCGGTCGATCTCATTGTAGTAATTCTGCACATCCCTTAATGCATCCGGCGCTTCCATGATACTGGCCGCATGGATGGCGATATCCTTCTTTGGCGTTATAGCAACATCCATCAATACCGTGAAGGGCAAATGCCGAAGGGAATAATAGGTATAACTCACCGTTGCCTTGTCGGCATAATCGAAGGATGCAGTGAAAGCAGCCTTCCGCATATCCAGCGACTGGCGGAAATTGGTAGCTGACCTTGCATCCATTCGCCTGCCATCGATATCCAGGGTCATGTTCAGGAGATTGAAGCTCCGGAGGAAATTACTCACCCTGCCCCTGCCATACTGGTCGTAAGCGCCGGCCAGCACCACATCCTTTACCTTGAATGGTTCAGGGGAAGAAACGATCCCGATCATGCCATTGGCAACGGTAATACCATAGTAGTTGGATGGATCAATATTGCGGGCTTCTATTACCCATGGGTCTATCGCCTGGGAATGGGCAGGGCCCGCCCAGCATTGCCAAACCAGGAGCAACAGTAAAACGTTAAACTTCTTTTTCATAATAAGATTATTTGAGCTAATTCATGGAAACCTGGTCATGTTATCTGATGGAATGATAAATTTACCAATTGATAAAAACCAACTGTAAGATATATGATGAAATCAAGGAAGAAACCGTTATTGCTGCTGGCACTGGGCATTTTGTTATCCACCGCAATCGTTTTCTTCATTCCATTTACCTATTCCAAAACCATAGACGTCCCGTTTGCGATTGTCAAAACCACCGAACTGGTCATCTACCCCAACCAGCTGCAAAAATGGTTCCTGCCATTTACCGTCCAGGACCAGGGGGAAGTGGAGCGGGTCTATAAACCCAAGGCCGGCTTGAAGTGGGATGGGTATACCCTAAGTCTTGAGTCCAGCAATGCTGTAATCACGCAATATTCTTTCACCAACAATAAGGAGAAACTTTCCTTTAGTATTGGGGTAGAACCCGAAATAGCCAATGCACAAGCCTGCAAGGTTATCCTGCAGTTCAGGTCTTCCCTATGGAAAATGATTGCAGGATCCTTTACCCCACTTGAACAATATGCTATTAACAGCATTGATAATTTCCATGATTATACCAATCGCACGGAACGGTTCTATGGTTACAAAATAGAATTGGGCAAGGTGGTGGACACTGCCTACCTCTATGCCAGTAAAACCGTCCCTACCGGCGACATCAAAGCCGGCCAAATTGCACTTTACGATACACTGTTGGCCTTTGCAAGGGAGAAAAATGCAAAGTACAATGGCACCCGGATATTCTATAAGGAACCGGCAGGTGAAGGCAGCACCAAACTCTTTGCCAGCATAGCCGTTAATAGCCGGGTCCTTGTACAACCGGATGATGAGATCAGGTATAAGATGATGCCGATGGGAAAGAATTTATTGATCGCTACTTACCGTGGCCCTTATGGTAAGGTAGATGCAGTGTATAAGGCACTTGAAGATTTCAAGCGCGATTACTCCCTGGTAAGCATGGCGATCCCATTTGAAAGATTCAAAACAAAAGGATATGGGTTCAGTCCAGGCGATACAGTAGACCTTGAAGTTTGTTATCCCGTATATTGACGGGCATGAAAAAAGCCGGGTTTTATTTACCCGGCTTTATTATGCTTACTGGTCCATTATTCCTGGCATAGACCAGGATTGTTTCCCCTGACTTTAACCTTACAGGTACTATCCGCCTGATCTCCCCTTCTATTGGGGCGCCATTCCATTCTACATAATCAAACCTGCCCTTTCCCTTATTCATCAACACCCCTCCAAAATCGGCATCATTTCGACCCATCTGGATGGTATTCTCATAGAAGTTGAACCCGGGCAGGATATCAGGAAGACCGTCACCGTTCACATCCATGACCGCTATGGTCATCAATGGTGACAGCTGGGCTTTCCAGGGCAAAGGAATTTCTACATACCCCTTCGACCCATTGTTCAGCAATACCATGCTGCTAAAATTATTCGCCTCAAGTTTTTGGGATGACTTCAGTTTGTCGGCTCCAAAAACCTCTTCCAGGCTGGCCTTCGCAAAATCCCCTGCATACAGGAATTTCTTCTTCAGCAATGGCATTTGTTTCTCCAGGTCAGCCTTATTCGCAAAGGGCAACTCTTGTCCATGAAGGTAATAAGTGAGCACCTGCTCCTTCTTGCCATTACCATCAAAATCATTGACGTATAGTCGAACCGGCTCCTTAGCATTCGCCTTTAGCCTGCTGTTCAACCCCAGGTTGCCGGCTACAATATCCAGGTCGCCATCATTATCGAGGTCAACTGCATCCACCGTATTCCACCAGCCACTTTGTCCACTAAGCACTTTTCGTGCAAACTTTCCTCCCTCATTCATTAAGGCTATGATGCCATCCCATTCCAGGGCAAGCAGCAGGTCCTTATCCTTGTCACCATCGAGGTCCACCCACCTTGCCTGCTTCACCAGGCCAAGCTGGTTGAAGGCGGCTGATAAGACGGGAGGCGCAATAGTAAATTTCCCTTTGCCATCATTCAGCAACAGGTAGGAGGTTGGGATCACCCCATACTCAAATGGAACAGCACGTGCACCAATGAATAGGTCAATAGCACCATCACCATTTACATCATGGGGGGCTATACATGAACCCGTCAGGAATATGCCTTTGAATGCTTCAGGCAATTTGGAGAGTTTCCCCTTACCATCATTAAGGTAGGCGCGGGGTTGCATCAGGGAATCCTTACCATAGAACTCATTTCCTCCACTCACCACCACCAGGTCATTGGCCTTGTCACCATTGATATCAAGCATTACGGCATCTACATCTTCATAGGCACTATCGGCATTCAATACCGGCTGCATTGACAGTGTAAACTTCCCATCCGGCTGCTGCAGGTAAATTGCTGCTATGGCATTGCGTGCATTACCCAGGAAAAGGTCATCCAGTCCATCACCATTGAGGTCCCCGCTGGCAACAGCCGGCCCTTCCTTCGACAACATGCGCGGGATCAGGGGTTCGCGGTTGAATTCCACGAACAGGTTCTCGGTATGATTGAAAGCAATACCCGAAGCGAGGGTTTCATCTGAATACCCGATGCGACTATATTCGATCCGTTGAAGCAAGGCCTTTCTATCGAAGACTGGTAAGCCTTTGCGGTAGGTGACAGACAAATTCCCTGTACTATCCTTCAACCGGACCTTCTCATAGGTATTATCCGGCCAAACCAGCAATAGGGAATCAAGGGTTGCGGTACCTAGACCCAGGTGAAGGGGAACCTCCATGCTGGATTGGAATCCACGCACAGGAAATTTTTCCAGGGTCTGGATCCCCTTTGACGTATAGGCAACTGCCATTGCGCCAATGGCCTTATTGTTACCGGCAGGCCCTTTCAATTGGATGTCCAGCCAGTTTACTTTCCCCTTGTTACTGCTATGGTTCTCATACAGGAATACCTTATCATCAATATTATTGACAACCACATCAACATCCCCATCATTATCAAAGTCAGCATAAGCGGCTCCATTCGAGTAGCTGTCGAGGTTGTTACCGATCGACGCTGTAACATCTTCAAATCGAGCCTCCCCCCTGTTCAGAAAGAACCGGTTGGGTAATTTGATCTGCGGGAATTTATCAATCAGCGCCATTTCCTTTTCCCCCATCTTGCCCTCCCTGATCTTCGATTGCACTTCCTCGTTAGATACATAATTCACGTAGTCGATATCATTCAACCGTTTCGGAATACCATTGGACACAAACAAATCCTTCTGGCCATCATTGTCAAAGTCCAGCCAAAGTGGCGACCATGACCAGTCTGTGGCATATACTCCACTGTACAGGCCGGTTTCCCTGAATTGGCCCAATCCATCATTAAGTTGTAGGTTATTGCGGGCATATTGGTGGTTATACCCATAGCGGACCTTCATCTGGAAAAGGTTATACTCATCCTCGCCCAGGGAACGGCGGAGGATATAGGGATCCTCCGGCAACATATCCATGGTGATGATCTCCGGTGCCGCATCATTATTGATGTCTGCAATATCCACCCCCATCGAAAACTGTGAAGTATGGCGGATCCTTGAGGTCAATTCATCCTTGAATGTCCCATCGCCCTGATTGATATAGAGGTAGTCGTTCTCATGGAAATCATTGCCGATATAAATATCGGGATAGCCATCTGCATTGATATCGGAAATAGCGATCCCTAAACCATAACCGATCACAGAACTATTGATACCCACCTCATTGGTTACTTCCTTAAAGCGACCATTATCATTCCGGAAGAATTTATCCCCTGATAAGGGATGCGAAGTCCCTAGGAAGTTCTTGCGCTCGCCAAATGTGCCATTGTGGTGAACAGAGTGGTTCATGAGGTACATGTCCAGGTCGCCGTCAAGGTCATGATCGAAAAAAGCTGCCTGGGTACTGAACCCGGAAAAATCCACGCCATATACTGCTGCCCGGTCTTCAAAGACAGGCACACCATCTTTGATGCCCGTGCAAACCAATAACTGGTTCTTTCCTTTCAGCACTTCATACTGGCCAACCCTGCAAACATAAATATCGAGCAGGCCATCGTCGTTGATGTCCACTACAGATACCCCTGTAGACCATGCCCCATCATCAGGGATACCAGCTTTTTCGGTAACATCCTTGAACTGCAAACCTCCATCGTTTAGGAACAACCTGTTCCTCCCCTGGTTGGAGGCGAAAAACACATCTATGCGGCCATCATTATTGAAATCCCCGGCACCTACCCCTGCCCCGTTGTAGAAATACATGTACTTGAACATGTTGAAATCCGGGGTGGATTGAAGGTTATTCGCGAAATCAAGGCCAGTTCGTTCTGCCCTCAGCATGGAAAAGACGGGAGCAGCTTCCTTTCCCTTGTTGCAAGCGCAAGCCAGGACCATTAAAAATCCTGTCAGCATAATGGTTCCCGAAAACACCCTGCCATTGGAAAAACTTCTCTTCATCACTTAGCCTTTTTTGCAGTACTGAGGTAAACTGGGGTATTGTTATTCCTGAAGAACAACAGGTCAATGCCATTGTCCTTTTTAATGGCTACTATGTCCCTTACAATGCCATCCACCTGGATGCCACTCTTCTTATTTTCCACCCATTCAAAGCCTTTACCAGACCTATTCAGGAGCAGGTCACCGAATCCGGCATCTATCATGCAGAACTGGGGCAGCAAGGCGTGGTTATTACCACCCAATACAATATCACCGAAACCATCCTGGTTGACATCAGCGATGGCTATGGCATTCACCGAACTCAACTGCGACATATAAGGCAAAGGTTCGAACCTGAATCCGGCCTTCCCGTCGTTCCAGGCAATCCCAGATAATGCAATATTGAATAGGGATATCCTTGCCTTTTTCAATTCTGTTTCAGTAAACAAGTCTTGTATTGCCTTATCGGCGTATTGTTCGTGACGGAGGTTTTGTTTCTTCAGGGAAGGGATCTGGTCGGTCAGTTCCCTTTTCATGAAGACCGGCATATCCCGGCCCTTTACAGTTCGGGTGAATATCTTTTCAAGACTTCCATTCGCATCAAAATCATTCATCCAGAGTTTAACGGGGTTGAGCGAGTCGGGTTGCAGGTAAAAGTTCTTGCCGATATTTCCTAATACCATATCCTGGTCTCCATCTTTGTCAAGGTCGGCCAGTTCCACCGTCTGCCACCAGCCAAACTTTCCTTCCAGACCGGTTTGGGCCTTTACCATCTTTCCCTTTTTAACAAGGAAAACAGAAGGCTCCATCCACTCGCCTACCACCACGAGGTCATTCACTCTGTCACCATCCATATCTGCCCATGCAGCACCGGTTACCATACCTGATCTCTTCAGGTCAGGATGCCACTGATCGGCTTGTTCCGAAAACTGGCCGCTGCCGTCATTGATCATCAGGTAACTGGTAGGGATATTGCCATACTGGTAAGGAACAGAACGGGCACCAATGAACAGGTCCTGGTCACCATCACCATCCACATCGCCGGCCACCGCAACCGAGATATTCATGTTGTTGGCAGGGAAGGCGGCTTTCTTCAGGGTAAAATTCCCTTTACTATCGTTGATGTATAAGCGATGTTGAAGTTCTGGGCTGTTGGGTAGTTTGTTATTCCCCCCTGCACCGATATACAGGTCCAGGTCACCATCCTTGTCTGCATCAAAGAATAAGGCAGCGGTTTCTTCAAATGCAGCAAGCTGCTGCATTTCAGGGATCAGTTTCCTTGTCCAACCTTCCCCTGAACGAAGGTAGAATTGACCTGCCTGGCCATTGGGTCCACACACATACAGGTCTTCAAGGCCATCCCCATTGATATCGCCCGTGGCAACCTTAGGACCTTCCTTGGACAACATCATGGGGATATTTCGCTCGGCATAAAAGTCTACATAATCATCTTCCTTCTGCGCTTCAAATACAGGGTTATTGGCCACAGTAAAAATGGATGGGCCATTTGCCCCGGATGGCACATAGCGTGGTAACCCTTCCTGCCAGGCAATATTCAATACCTTGTTCACGGCTGGCTGCACCATTTTGGTGTAGCTGCGATCCGGCCAGATCACCACTACTGAATCCACCTGTGCTTTGCCCAGGCCAAACACCATTTTATAATCGACCGAGGACTGGAAGCCACGGGTTGGTATCAATTCACGGGTCAGGACCTGCCCTCCCTGGTACACTTTAACGGCAGCGCCAATCGCAAAACCGTTTGGCGACTTTCCTTTCAGCGTTACAGCCAGGTAGTTATTGCCCAGTTTTTCGCTGGACTGGTTGCGGAATACAAATGCTTCCTGGTTTACGTTGTTCACCACCAGGTCGAGGTCCCCATCGTTATCCAGGTCCCCATAGGCAGCACCATTGGAGAAGGAAGGCATATCTAGTCCCCACTGTCCACCCACTTCCTCAAATCGCAACTCACCCATATTCCTGAACATCTTATTGGGGATCGGTCGTGAAGGCATCTTGTTGATGACCTTATCCACTTCTTCCTTTTGCCCGGTGAGCACCATATTCTGGATCACTTCATTGGCAAAGAAATCAATGAAGTCCTGGTCGGTCACATCGTGGTAGATACCATTACAGACATAGAGGTCACTTTTGCTGTCGTTGTCGGCATCAAAGATCAATCCTCCCCAGCTCCAATCGGAAGCAGCTACGCCGCTGTAGAAGGCTGTCTCCAAGAATTTACCGTTGCGGTTGTTTACCTGCAGGGTATTTTGCATGAATTGGTTGTAGAAACCGGAATTCTGTTTCAGTCGCTGCACATCAATATTCTCGAAAAGGGTAGTCGTTTTTAATCGTTTCTCGTCATCGGGGAGCATTTCCGTAACGAAAATATCCGGGTAACCATCGTTATTGATATCGGCCATATCGGCACCCATGGAAGAGTGGCTGATGTGCTGCATCTGGGTTTCCAGTTCATCGCGGAAAGTCCCGTCCTTCTGGTTAATATAGAAATAGTCCCTTTCGAAGAAATCGTTGGAAACATAAATATCGGGATATTGGTCTCCGTTCACATCGCCAACGGTAACGCCAAGCCCAAAGCTGATAAGACTGCCATAGATCCCTGCAGCCTCACTTACATCCACGAACTTGCCATTGTCGTTCCTCAACAGGTAGGAACCGCCGCCCTTCAGGAAGTCGGCAACCGGCCAATCCTTGGCGCGCAATTCCCGTTTATTGGAATAATTCAGGGTGTTTACGGGAATGAAACTATTGTTCAGGATATAGCAATCCAGGTCACCGTCCAGGTCATAATCAAAGAATGCGGCATGTGTGGTATAACCATCATTATCAAGACCGTATTCCCTGGCTTTTTCCGTAAAGGTATTGTCATGGTTATTGATGAACAGGGCATTCTCCTGGCGCATCCCCTTTTGGTAACCGGCATTGCAAACATAAATATCCAGCCAGCCATCATTATTGATATCCACCATCACTACCCCGGTACTCCACTTTTCCTTTTCGGTTATCCCGGCCTTTTCCGAGATATCCTCAAACTTCCAATTGCCCTTATTGAGGTAGAGCTTATTGCTGCCCATATTGGCAGTAAAGAATACATCCGCCAATCCATCATTATTGATATCCCCGATGGCGCAGCCGCCTCCATTATAGAAATTACGGTAACTGAAAATATTGAAATCCTTATTGTTCTCAACCTTGTTAGTGAAGGCGATACCTGTACCCTTCATTTCCGTGAAAAGGGCATCCGCCTTATCCTTCGACCCACTGCAGGAAGCCATGAAAACAGCGACTGAGAACGGGTACAACAACTTTCTCATCATAGCACAATCTAGTAAAGAAAAGAGGTCATTTGTTGCCAAATGACCTCTTTATTTTCAAAAGAACTAACTATTAGTAGCCAGGATTCTGGGTGAGGTTGGGGTTAACTGCCAACTGCTCATTAGGAATCGGGAATATCAGCACCTTGGTATCAGTACCGGCAGGTTTCTCTTCCCATGCGGTCAGGAACTTCTTGAAACGGATCAGGTCATTCCTTCTCCAGCCTTCCCAGTACAGTTCACGACCACGCTCATCAAGCAGTTGATCTTCTGTAATGGTGGTAATAGCAGCCAGGCCGCGCTTGGTCCTGATCTTAGATACCTCGGTAGCAGCATCTCCAGCCTTACCTGTACGCAACAATGCTTCAGCCTTCATCAGGATCACATCTGCCAAACGGAAGATAACATATTCGTTATCTGACTGGTCACCGCTCACATAATCAATAGGATACTTCATAACGCGGATACCGGTTACCTCAAGAGTATTGGGATCGGTCTCGGTCAATTTAACCTCACGGGTGAATGAAAGAGGCGCACCATTACGATCCTTCAGGGCTACACCGTTCTGGTCGAACTGCTGACCGAAAAGGAAACCATTCTTTACGCCACCCTTACTGAAGATTCCTGGATACTCATAAGTCTTGCGCTTATCAGCGTCGGTGAATTTGTCATAGAAGGAACCGAGAGTTGTAAAACCATTCCAGCCACTTGGGTTCTGGTTGTAATGCAAACCAAGGAACCAGCGGGAACGAACGTTACCACCCCTTACACCCGGAGTATTCTCAAGGGCATAAATCAACTCCTTGGAAATGGCAGAGTTGTTGGGGGCAAAGTTCTCGAAATAGTTATCCTGCAATTGGTAGCCACTTGCTTCAATCTCATTGGCCAAGGTAATTACAGTATTCAGGTCAGCCTGGGCAGTTGCAGTAGAGAAGTCAGGGTTGGCACGGTTAGCATAAACCGGCTTGTTCAACAACAACTTCATCTTGAGCGCCTTGGCTGCATTCCTGTTGGCTTTGGTAACAGGATTGTTAGCAGGCAGTTCAGCAATTGCCTTATCCAACTCAGAAATGATGAAATCAGCACACTCTGCTCCTTTCTTTGTCTCAGGAAGGATGGTCACATCCTGGAAGGTCTCACCTTCGCGGTAAGGAACCTGGTCCCAGCCATCCAATACAGCGAACATGGTAAGTGCACGGATGAACCTGGCCTCACCTTTCTGGGCAGTTGTGGAGGAAGAAATTTCCAATACGTTGGTAGCGGTGTATTGTGCCTGCAACAGTTCCCTGTAGGTATCACGGAGGAAACCGTGGTCAGCATCCCACTTGTGGGAGTGCAATACCCTCCAAACACCGTTATCATCCCAGTCACCACCCCTAGTCGGGCCGATGGTTTCATCGGAGGTATGTTGCTGGGCAGCCCAGAAACGGGACTGATCCTGGAAGGGATTGTTAAGTGCGTTGTACGCACCCTGAAGGATTGACTGCGGGTCAATATTTCCTTCTTCTACAGCACTAAGGCTGTCTTTGAATGTTTCATCCAGCTTGGTACAGGAAAACAGTACTGTGGATGAAATTCCGGTTAGCAATAATAGGTTTCTAAACTTCATATAGCTACAATGTTTTCGATTATAAAGTAAAGTTTACACCGAACAGGATGGTCCTGGCGGTAGGGTAAGGAGTGTATTCGATACCGAATGAAGGAACACCACCTACAGACTTATCAGTATTCACCTCAGGGTCAAATCCGCTGTAATTTGTGATCACGAACAGGTTCTGGCCAGTCAGTGAGAAGGTCACATTACGGAAAGTCTTGCCGATTGATCCCATGTTATAGGTGATAGTAGCGTTTGCCAGCTTCATGTAATCACCCTTCTCCATATAACGTGTAGATGGAGCAAGCGGGTTGGAAGTGCTTTCCAGAACATCACCACCGATCAGGTTCTTGCTGATATTCCTGGTAGGCAAGTTACTAAGAGGAGTTACACTGTTAGCTGTATTGTTGTAGATATAGTGGCCAAAAGCGCCATTCATGTTAACATAAGCAGACCACTTCTTGTAGGTAAAGTCGGTGCTCAGACCCAGAATGATATCGGGGTTGGGGCTTCCAACATAATACCTCGTGTTACCGCCATCCTTGTAAATGCTCTGGCCGGTGGTCTTATCGATACCTTCCCACACACGCAGGTAGTACACGTTCAGGGGCTGGTTGTTCACCAGGCGCTGGGCAGTGGCACCGCTCAGACCCTGGCCGCTCAGTGAACCAGTTTCAATGATCTGGGCACCGAAATTGGTCAGGTTGTTGTCCAGGAAAGTCGCAACTACACCCAGGTTCCAGTTCATGTCCTTCTTCCTGATGATAGCGCCATTCAGGGCCAATTCAACACCCTTGTTGATCAGCTCACCCGGCAGGTTAACCCAATATTTGGCGTTACCGGCAGGACCAGGCTGGGCAATGAATTGCTCAAACAGGATATCCTCAGTGTTCTTATGGAAGAAGTCAACACTACCATAGATACGATCGTTGGCGAAACCGAAATCAAGACCGAAGTTGATGGTGGTAGAGGTTTCCCACTTCAGGTTCTTATTACCAAAGTTGGTCCTTTCAGAAGCACCTGGACCTGTAAAGCGGTAACGGGTAAGGGAGGCACCTGCAGGGAATTCCTGGTTACCGGTGATACCCCAACCTGCACGCAAGGCCAGGTTGTTAACCGCACTGCTACCTTGCAGGAAAGACTCGTTGCTGATGGTCCACTTGGCACCGAATGAAGGGAAATAACCATATTTGTTGTTCTCACCGAATTTACTTGAACCGTCAGCACGGAAAGTTGCAGTGAAAGCATACTTATTGGCATAGTTCAATACAGCACGACCAAAATAAGACTGCAATTCGCTGGTAGGATCAGCATAGGAAGTAATGAACCTGCTGTTGTTGGTAGAGTACTGGAGGAAGTCAGTATACTTCAATCCATTGTCTACGAAATCCTGGGCAGCAATAAAGTCTCCCTGGTTATCGAACTTCATGTATTCATAACCTACTACTGCATTCAGGGAGAGGTCATTCTTGAAGGTCTTGTTGTAGCTAAGGGTGTTGGTCCACTGCTGGGTCAACAACTGGTTGTTACCAATCGCAGCCAGACCACGGTTCTCGATATTCTGGATATTCAACCACCTTTTCACTTCCTGCTCACGATGACCGGTAGCATAACGCACACTATACAGCATTTTGAACTCCAGGTCATTGGTAAACTTATAAGAAGGAGCAATGCTAGCCAGGACGTTGGTCAGATTGGAAACGTCATCATAGGCTTCCAGCATGGCTACAGGGTTTACGGTGGTAGCACCGATCTGGTTGTTCACCCAGGTAGAACCATCAGGCTTACGGAGCGGGTGTGTAGGGTTCCACTGCAATGCCTGCGCGATCAGGTTACCCTGGAAACCGGCATCATTGGTGATAGGCGCAATGTTCTCGATGTTATGTGAGGTCAGCACGTTGAAGTCAATAGCCAGTCGCTTGTTCTCCAGGAACTTGTAGTTAGAAGACAAGCCAGCTGTGTACTTACGGAAACGAGATTCCCTAACGATACCTTCCTGGTCCAGGTAACCGGCAGAGATGCGGTAGCGACCACGATCATTACCACCGGAGATAGAAAGGTTATAGTTCTGGGTGAAACCGTTCTGGGTGATGGCATCCATAGCGTCAACATCACCACCGAAATCACCGGTGGTACGGTTGTACAGCTTTAATGCGTTGCGATATTCATCAGCATTCAGCACTTCCATTCTCCTCATCAGGGAGCTTACACCAAATGAAGTGTTGAAGGTGATGGATGGCTCACCGCTCTGACCACGCTTGGTAGTGATCAGGATTACACCGTTAGAACCACGTGAACCGTAAATGGCAGTGGCAGAGGCGTCCTTCAACACATCCATTGAAGCAATGTCATTTGGGTTAAGGAAGTTCAGCGGGTTGGCACCGGGAGTAGTACCAATACCAGTAGAACTGGCAGCACCACGGGCATTGTTATTGTCCAGGGGAACACCATCCACTACATAGAGCGGGGTATTACCGGCACGAACAGATGCGTTACCGCGGATACGCACAGTAGTTGCACCACCGGGCTGTCCACTGTTGTTCAACATCTGAACACCAGCAACCTTACCCTGGATCAACTGGTCCGGAGCGGTCATTACACCACGGTTGAAGTCCTTTTCCTTTACGGAAGCAACCGAACCGGTGATGTCCTTTTTCTTGGCAGTACCATAACCTACCACTACTACTTCATTCAAAGCAGCATTGGTAGTAACCAGGCTAACTGCAACTTCAGATTTGTTGGAGATATCAATCTCCTGTGTTCCGTAACCAACAGAGGTCACTACGATCATAGTGGCGCTGGCGGGAACGCTTAACTTAAAGCTACCATCGGCTCCTGTGGAAACACCTTTGGTAGAACCCTTTACAGTCACCGTAGCGCCTGCCAGGGGGGATCCGTCTTTTGAATCGAAAATTTTACCGGTGATCAGCCTGTCCTGAGCATGAACGGCCGCACCTAGAAAGAGCAATAGCAAGAACGCACTCAAGCGCCTTACCCAACGTGGCATTGCAGCAATCATAATTGTGAAGTTTTGGTTTTGGTTTTCTTGTCGGTTTATAATTGAGATATCTGACCCATTAATTATACCCTACTCACCATACAAACTAAGGCAACCACCTGAACAACCCCTGGCCAACCCAGCATAACGCAAACCGGAGAGACCTATATGTTCAGGCAGTTGCTAGGCCTGAAACGCTGCTTACGATAATCCCCATTATTTTGTAGGATTCACCGGAAACAGGGGTCAAATTCCTGTTTTTTTCTATACTATTATGCTACCGTTTAGGGCAATCGGTTGTGCAAACGATTGTTGTGTACAAAATACATATTTAAAAACGAATGTATAAAATTTTTTTTTGTGGCCAGAATCACCATTAAGGATATAGCTAAACGATTAAATATCAATCCGTCCACTGTTTCCCGAGCCCTGCGCGACCATCCCGATGTGAGCGCCCAGCTAAAAGAGACCATCAAGGCCCTGGCGGATAAAATGGGCTACAAACCCAACCACCTGGCCATCAACCTCAGGAGGGGTAAAAGCCATACCATCGGGCTCATTATCCCTGAGATCGCCCAGTTCTTTTTTCCTTCGGTTATCAAGGCCGTGGAGGAAGCTGCCCATGACAGGGGCTACAACCTGTTGGTCCTCCATTCCAATGACAGCATTGACCGCGAAATTGAGAACGCTGAGATCTGCGCCAATATGGGCGTGGACGGCATCCTGGTTTCCCTTTCCCGGCAAAGCACGGACATAGAACACTTCCAGGAACTGGAAGCCTCTGAAACACCGATAGTCTATTTCGACAAAGTGGTCCCCAACAGTGTTGCCCATAAAGTGGTAATGCCCGGCGAAAAAGCAACGGAAATAGCCATCGGTCACCTTTTGCAAACCATCCCCAACCCCAGGAGGCTGGTCGGCTTTTTTGCTGATGAGCGACTGTCCATTTCAGAAGACCGGATCAAAGGCTTCAACCAGGCCCTGGCCGCCCACCATATCCAGGCCCCCGAGAATAACTGCATTATTGTCGATTCAAGTGAGGCTGCCCGGACTACCCTTATCGGCCTGATGCAATCCGATAACCCACCCGATGCCCTTTTTGCCATGAGCGACGAGATCCTGCTAGGGGTAGTGCAGGCGGCCTATGAGATAGGATTCAGGATACCTGACCAGCTTAAGGTAGTGGCCTTTAGTGATGGATGGCTGCCACAATCCATTCCCTTCTATATCCCCTATGTGAAAACCTCAGGGTACGACCTTGGCAAGACCGCAGCCGGGCTGCTGTTTGAACTGATCATGAAAATGCCCATCCTGCCGGACACCCATTATATTGACGTTACGTTGGTCCACAACCGAAAGGAAGACCAGCAATTCCCATAACCTAAATCTTAAACCATGACATTATTAGACATCAACAACGGCGGCCTTTTTGGAGGTGTGGGCCTTGGAAGCATTATTGCTATCGTCATCAGCTGGTCCAGGAACAAATCCGTCCTTTGGGCGATCATCCATGGCTTCCTGGGCTGGCTCTATGTCATCTATTACGCCCTGTTCCTGCCAAAAAAATGATCCCCTTCCATCCGGAAAGGGATCATTTCCATTCTTCTCACTAAACCTTCTGCCTCAAACGAATTGTTCTTCCCCAACCGGATGCAATACTTCTTCGGGTAAGGGAATCTGTTGCAAAAACTTATCTTCCAAAACATTGGCGAATGCCTCGAAGTACGCCACCACATCTTCCCTTACATTGCGCTTTAACCAACGGAAACCTCCCGGCAAGGCAGCCAGCACCTCCCTGTCTTCCAGGTATTCGATGTTATGGATATCAGTAGGGGTCAACCCCAGTTGCTCCAGCTTTGACATCAGCAGGTAGAGGGGAGCATTCGTCACCCCGCAGTATTCTTCAGCAATCTCCGTCCATTCACCGGCCCCGGTATGGGCATAGGAAACAATCTCCTCCTTCGTCAGGTGGGTCACTACCTGCAAAAGGTTGCCACAGTTGCATCCTCCGTGGTGGCCCCAGGCGTAATATGCCCCGTTCCTCAACCTTGTAGCGGTTTCCCTCAGCGCTTCGATCAATTGTATATTTGGATATGCCATAAAGAAATTTTACCTGAATTTCGGCAACTGTCGCAATGCGGGACAATATTGTTGAAGTTTGCCCGGAATTAGCCCATTTGGCCGCGAACATTCAGGGCCCTTTCCCGTTCATACCAATTTCCGTACGCTGGTGCAACTCAGGGCGCAGGAAGCCCTTGTTGCCATTAACTTTAGTATACCTTCAATTGAACACATATGAGAATACTATTCACCACATTACTCCTGGCCACCAGCCTTACAGGGTTGAAAGCACAGGATGAACCATTATGGCTGCGTTACCCGGCCATCAGCCCCGATGGTAAAACGATCGCCTTCGGCTACAAGGGGGATATTTACCGGGTTGACGCCAATGGCGGGGTGGCCATCCCGTTAACCATCCATGAGGCACATGACATGATGCCTGTCTGGAGCAGGGATGGCAAGTCCATCGCCTTCGCTTCCGATCGCCATGGCAACTTCGATGTTTTCGTCATGCCTGCAATGGGGGGAACCCCAACCCGTTTGACCCATCATAGCTCCCCAGACTACCCCTATGATTTTTCACCAGATAACCAACAGGTCATCTTCGGTAGCGCACGTAACATCCCGGAAAAGAATATCCGGTTCTATAGCCCCAGGCTTTTCCAAAACCTTTACACTGTTCCCGTCAAAGGCGGCAGGAATATTCTGCTGACCTCTGCAGGAATGGAAAACGCCCACTACAACAGCAAGGGAACGCATATCGTATTCCAGGACAGGAAAGGGTATGAAGATGCCTTGCGCAAGCACCATAATTCTTCCGTGACCCGGGATATCTGGATCATGGACAAGGCCAGCAACAACTACAGGAAGATCAGCGGCTATGAAGGTGAAGACAGGGAACCTGTATTCAGCGCAGACGACCAGTTCGTTTTCTACCTGAGCGAGAAAAATGGCATCCAGAACATATACAAGACACCGGTCCTTAACCGCATGGCGGAGCAGCAACTCACCAACTTCCCCACGCACCCTGTAAGGCACCTGAGCGTTAGCAAGGACAACACACTTTGCTTTACCTATAACGGGGAGGTATATACGCTGAAAGAAGGCTCTCAGCCATCCAAGGTAAAGATCCAGATCTTCAACGATGGTCGCGCCGGGGTAGAGAAGAACGTTTCCATCAATGGCAATGTGACCCAATTCAAACTGTCGCCAAATGGGAAGGAGATCGCATTCGTATCAAGGGGAGAGGTCTTTGTCACCAGTGTGGAAGGCACGCAGACCAAGCGTATCACCAATACCCCCCAACAGGAAAGGATGGTCCAATGGAGCCCCGATGGCCGTAGCCTGGTTTATGCCGCAGAAAGGAACAACAACTGGGATATCTACAGGGCGACAATAACCCGCAAGGAAGAACCCTATTTCTATGCAGCGACCATTGTTAATGAAGAACCTTTGATCGCCACAGCAGAGGAAGAATTCCAGCCCAAGTTCTCACCTGACGGAAAGGAAATCGCCTATGTAGCGGAACGCAACATACTAAAGGTGTACAATCTCGCATCCAAACAGTCCAGGACGCTGTTACCAGAAGGAAGGAACTTCTCCTACAGTGACGGTGACTGGGATTTCAACTGGAGCCCGGACGGGAAATGGATCATCAGCGATGATAGTGAAGGCAACTGGTTCACCGGCAATGCAGCCATGATCAAATCGGATGGTTCTAACGGCATCCAACACCCGATGAAAAGCGGTTTCGGCCAGGGCAACCTGAAATGGGGAATGGATGGTAAGGCAATATTCTGGACCAGTGCCAAGGAAGGCAGGAAATCCTTAGCCATGCAGGGAAGCAGGGAGGTAGATATCTACGCTGGATTCCTGGACCAGGAACTTTATGACAAATTTAAGCTAACGAAGGAAGAATACGCACTTCTGAAGGAAAAGGAGGATAAGGAAAAAGCCGAGCAGGAAAAACTGGCCAAGGAAGCTGCCAGCAATGCGGTCGCCAACACCAAGGGTAGCAAGAATGGTAAAGACAGCAAATCAAACAATGCTGCACCAGTCAGCAAACCATCCTGGACACCACTGTTGAATGACCTCGAGAACAGGGTGGCAAGGCTGACCATCAATAGCTCTTCCATTGCAGATTATGCAGTATCATCCGATGGAAGCAAATTGTATTACCTCGCATCATTTGAAAAAGGATATGACCTATGGGTAACCGAACCCCGCACCAGGGAAACCAGGATCCTGGCCAAACTGGGTGGAACGCCGAGTGGTATTGAAATGAGCAAGGATGGGAAATCCTTATTTGTAACCAACCGTGGCGCTCTGGTGAAGGTAGACGAAAGCGGTAAGGTAACACCCGTTGGCATCAATGGGGAGATGGTGCTGAATGCGGAAAAGGAAAGGGAATACATCTTCGATCATGCCTGGCGCCAGGTACAGAAAAAATTCTATGACCCCAAACTACATGGGCTGGACTGGGCTGGACTCAAGCAATCATATGCCAAATTCCTGCCCCATATCTCTAACAACTACGATTACCAGGAACTGCTGAGTGAATTGCTTGGGGAACTGAATGCTTCGCATACCGGTGGACGTTATTCACCGCAGCCCCAGAATCCTGACGCTACTGCCGCTCTCGGTTTGCTCTATGATGAAAGTTCCGTCGACAACGGGTTGAAGGTTTCAGAAGTGATTGGTGGTGGCCCGCTGGATAAATCCACCAGCAGGGTGAAGCCCGGGGTGATCATTGAAAAGATAGACGGGGAGGCCATTACCGCGACCAACGACTGGAATGCCTTACTGAACAGGAAGGCTGACAAGAACACCTTACTGAGTCTTTACGATCCGTCCACCAATACCCGTTGGGAAGAAACCGTTAAGCCCATCAGTTTCGGGGAAGAAGCCAACCTGATGTACAAGAGATGGGTTAAAAAAATGGATGAAATGGTCAATAAACTGAGTGGCGGAAAGGTTGGTTACGTGCATGTACAGGGCATGAATGACGGAAGTTTCCGGAATACTTTCGATGCCGTACTGGGTAAGAATTTCGACAAGGAAGCACTTATTGTAGACACCCGATTCAATGGTGGCGGTTGGTTGCATGACGACCTCTACCAGTTCCTGAGTGGTAAGCGCTACCTGGACTTCGCACCACAGGGCAACAGGCTGAAAGATGGCGAGCCCATGGGCCGCTGGGCCAAGCCCAGTTGTGTGGTGATGAGCGAGGGCAACTACAGTGATGCCTTTATCTTCCCCTACATCTACAAGCAGAATGGCGTAGGCAAACTGATAGGCATGCCTGTACCCGGCACCGGTACAGCAGTTTGGTGGGAACAGCAGATCGACCCCACCATCGTTTTTGGCATTCCGATGGTTGCCACCATTGGTAAAGAGAACAGGCCTACAGAGAACCTTCAACTGGAACCCGATATCAGGGTGCCGCTGGCATATGAAGAATTCCTGAATGGTAAGGACGCCCAGATAGAAGCAGCCGTGAAGGAAATGCTGAAAACCATTGAGGAAAAAAGCAAGGAGAAAAAAGCATTCTGATCTTCAAGCAACTATTTCAAGACCGGCAGTTTTCAATGCCGGTCTTTTTTATGCCTGCAGCTAAAAGCCATTGTGGCTGGCGCCGTTAAAAGATTCCTAAAGGGAAATAAGGAACAGCCGTTCAACGTTCTTTCCATTATATTGTCGAAATGAAAAAGGTTTTTCTTCTTTACGTATTGACTATCGCCTTCTTCCCAATACTCCTCCAGGCCCAAACACTGACAGGGGTTTGGCGCGGGAAGGTCAAGGGCACCCAGGCAGAATTGAAACTGGTCAAGTCCGGCGACCAGATCGTTGGGGTTGCCTACTATTACCAGAATAAGAATCGCTACAAGCGCTATAGTATCAAAGGTCATTTCGACCCCAATACCAACAGTGTGATCTGGTGGGATGAATTGCTGCTGGAAGACCAGGGCAAAAGGGGATTTTTCAAATTGGGCCCTGATCCGGATGCACAACTGAGCGTAGCTGATTTCAATTGCCCGGGGGCAGATGAAATGTACCTCGATGGCACAAGCTCAGCAAGGGATAACAAGGAAAAGATCAATGGCACCATTCACCTCGAAAAGAAGGAAAAACCCATCTTCCGGGATGAATGGGACTTCATCATTGAAAACTACCTGGTAGGGGCAAACGATCCCACCCTGATCGACAGCATCAGCACCATTGGCATAACGGCAACGATTCCGGAGGAAAAAGAGCTTCCTCTCGCCCTGATACCATCACCAGCTCCCGGCGCACCAGTAGTTACAATGCCCGTGGTAACTGCACCAGCCACCAAACCTAACCCTTCAGGCATTACCGACAAGTTTAACAATCGTAAAAACGTACTGCAAACAGTGATCCCCATCACAGCGAAAACAATTGAATTAAGATTCTATGATAATGCGCAGATCGACGGCGACTCAATTGCACTTTTCCTGAATGGCAGGTTACTCTTCCAAAACATCCGCCTCACCGACCAACCTTATACCGTAAAACTTGATGCTTCTGAACTGGGAGCCGACAATGAACTGGTGATGGTTGCGGAAAACCTGGGCAGTATCCCACCCAACACCTCACTGATGGTCGCGATCGTGGGCGACAAACGCTATGAAGCGCGTCTATTTGCCAACGAACAAAGCAGCGCACTTGTACGGATCATGAGACCAAAACCCGGTGAATAAACCCTCCGGGTCGGACTCGAATCCGACCCGAATCCGACCCGTCTCCGACCCGTTTCCGACCCGTCTCCGACCCGGGTCCGACCCGTCTCCGACCAAAACAGTGAAATCACCCAATGAAATAGGGGTATTTCAACCCAAAATACAAACAGGGGCACCAGTGGCACCCCTGTTTTTCATTTTTAACCCTAATTGTCATTAGACCACCACGTTGATCATCTTGTTCTTCACATAGATGATCTTCTTCGGTGGCTTTCCTTCCAGCCACTTCTGGACAGTTGCATCCTGGAGGACGATGGATTCCACCACCTGCTGGTCGGCATCCAAAGAGATGGTTATTTCAGCGCGTGTTTTTCCATTGATAGCGACAGGGTAGGCTTTCGCCGTTTCCTTCACATACTTCTCTTCAAAAACCGGATAGCTGGCATCCAACACGGAGCCACTGTTTCCGATCGCATGCCACAACTCTTCACTGATATGGGGCGCGTATGGCGTCAATAAAACCAGTAACTGCTCCAATACAGCCTTCTTATGACATTTCAGGTCATGCAGTTCATTTACGCAGATCATTAAAGTACTTACAGCCGTATTGAAGGAGAACCTTTCGGTATCCTCCTCTATTTTACGGATAGTGCGATGCAATACCTTCAACTCTTCGGCAGTAGGCGCATCATGGGTAAGAAGCAATCCTTTTTCCTCACCTGCGAACAAGCGCCAGAGCTTCTTCAGGAAACGGTGTACTCCTTCAATACCCTTGGTATCCCATGGCTTACTGATCTCCACCGGACCGAGGAACATTTCGTACATCCGGAAGGTATCGGCACCGTATTTCTCTACAATATGGTCGGGGTTAACGGTATTGAATTTGCTCTTGGACATCTTCTCCACCTCACTGCCACAGATATACTTGCCGTCTTCCAACACGAACTCAGCTTGTGAGAAATCGGGCTTCCAGGTCCTGAATGCCTCCTGGTCCAATTCATAACCGTCGACAATATTTACGTCAACATGCAACTTATCGATCTTCGTGCCCTGGTAGGACTCTTCACCTTCCAGCAAGCCCTTTGAAACAAAAGTATTGGTGCCATTGATCCTGTACACAAATCTTGAAGAACCCTGGATCATACCCTGGTTCACCAGCTTCCTGTACGGCTCATCATGACCAATATATCCCAGATCAAATAGCACCTTGGTCCACATGCGGCTGTACAGCAAGTGACCTACTGCATGCTCTGTACCACCAATGTACAGGTCAACCTGTCCCCAGTAATCACTCACCTTGCGGTCGCAGAATGCCTGCTCGTTATGCGGGTCCATATAACGCAGGAAGTACCAGGAAGATCCGGCATAACCGGGCATGGTATTGGTCTCCAGCTCCCTGGCCACCCATTCAGGGATATTGGCCAAAGGACCCTCACCTTCCGGACCGGGCTTGTAGCTTTCCACATAAGGCAATTCCAGCGGCAGTTCTGATTCATTCAATGGTATCGCCACGCCATCTTTCCATTGGATGGGGAAAGGCTCTCCCCAATAACGCTGACGGCTAAACGCCGCATCGCGCATCTTGTAGTTCACCTTGCGCTGGCCAATGCCCATGGATTCGATCTTTTCGATCACGATACCGATGGCCTCCCTCATGCCCACACCGTTCAGGAACCCGCTGTTCTCCAGCACCGCATCCTTGGTCGGATTGGCTTCTTCCCCATCGTAATGCGCGCCAATGATATTGGTAATGGGGATATTGAAATGACGCGCGAACTTATGGTCACGTTCATCACCGCAGGGAACTGCCATGATCGCACCGGTACCATAACCTGCCAGTACATACTCAGAGGTCCAGATAGGGATCTCGCGACCATCGAATGGATTTATCGCGTAAGCGCCAGTGAAAACGCCACTGATCTTCTTCTCCGCCATGCGCTCGCGTTCACTGCGGCTCTTCACATAAGCCAGGTAATAATCCACCGCAGCTGCCTGTTCTGCAGACTTCAGTTGCTCCACTATTTCCAATTCAGGGGCTACTACCATAAAATCTACCCCGAAAATGGTATCCGGTCGGGTAGTGTAGACCCTCAGTTTATCCACCGTACCCTGTTCACTCCTTACTGCAAAATCAATCTCCGCACCATAGCTCTTACCAATCCAGTTGGTTTGCATCTCCTTCATGGATTCGCTGAAATCAATCTGCTCCAGTCCTTCCAACAAGCGATCCGCATATTCGGTGATACGCAGGTACCATTGGCGCAGCTTCTTCTTCACGACCGGATGTCCGCCCCTTTCACTCACACCGTTCACCACTTCATCATTGGCCAATACTGTTCCCAATGCCTCACACCAATTCACCTCCCCATACCCGCAAAAAGCCAGACGGTATTCCATCAGGATCTCCTGCCTGCGTTTCTCATCAAAACCACTCCACTCTTCAGCCGTAAAACGGATAGATGTATCACCGGGACAGGGATGAACCGCTGTACCCTCTTTTTCCAAAGAAGCAATAAGGTTCCCGATGGGTTCAGCCTTTTTGGTCTGGCGATTGAAGAAGCTATTGAAGAGCTGAAGGAAGATCCACTGGGTCCACCTATAATATTTCGGATCACAGGTACGCACTTCGCGGTCCCAATCGAAACAAAAACCAATATTATCGAGTTGTTTGCGGAAATTATTGATATTCTGATCCGTACTCACTGCAGGGTGCACCCCATGCTCAATGGCATACTGCTCGGCAGGCAGGCCAAAAGCATCATACCCCATCGGATGCAGCACGTTGTAGCCCTTCAGCCTCTTGAAACGGCTGTAGATATCACTGGCAATATACCCGAGGGGATGCCCCACATGCAGTCCAGCCCCACTTGGATAAGGGAACATGTCCAGTACATAACACTTAGGCTTGTCACTTTCATTCGAAACCTTGTAGACACCGGATTGCTTCCAGTGCTCCTGCCATTTCTTTTCAATCTCTCTGAAACTGTATTCCATTGCTGTTGATTATTGCGTTCGTATGCCATCTGGCAATCCCATTCAACCACTGCCGGACATCAAGGGTCGGTTAACAAGGAAAGATCATTTCACCTTGAGATTCGGACACAAAGCCAAAGGGATGGTCAATTTGTGAAAGATGACTTAAAAAACATCAATTTGGGCAAAGCGCCTTCCAACCTGCACACTTTATGCCGGCAGCAACCGTTGAGAGGGTGACAAAAATACGGATTGGTAGGCTAAATCCGCTATTTTTGCCCGTATCCTCGCAGTACTAACCCACTGAAAATTGTAACGCATGACGCAAATCGGAAAAGGATCCGCTAAACGTTCAACACCATCGTATTTCATGTCTATACTGGGGGTATCCCTGGTGCTGTTCATCCTGGGTCTACTGGGGTGGATCGTGATCAATGCCAACAAGCTCGGGCAGTATTTCAAGGAAAACGTGGAAGTGAGGGTTTACCTGAGGGAAAATATCTCTCCTGCCGACAGCACCAGGCTGGTCGACTATATTGCCACCAAGCCATATGTAAAGGAATACCAATATGTCACCAAGGACCTTGCCAGGCAAAAATTCGTGGCCGATGGTAACGAGGACTGGAAGAACATCCTGGATGCCAACCCCCTGCCTGCCAGCATTGATTTCAAGCTGAAGAACCAGTATGTGCATTCTGATACCCTGAAAGCGATCAAGACCGACCTGGAACAGAACATCGCGGTGAGCGACGTACAATATCCCCAATCCCTGGTAGACAACCTCAACAAGAACGTACAAAAAGTCAGCATGATCCTCCTGATCATTGCCGTGGTTCTTTGCCTGGTAGTGATCGTACTCATTGACAATACCATCAGGCTGGCCATGTTCAGCAATCGTTTCCTGATCAAGACCATGCAGATGGTAGGGGCCACCCGGTGGTTCATTGCCAAGCCAATGGATATCAGGGCCATCATCAATGGCGCCATCAGCGGCCTTATCGCGCTGGCTGGCATTTTCGCCCTTGTATTCTTTGCGGAGAAGCAATTACCCGAACTCAGGGCCATGCGCGATACCCAATGGTTGGTGATTTTGTCATTGGTCATTATCTTGCTGGGCATAATGATCTCCCTGCTCAGTACGCACAGGAGCGTGGTAAAATACCTGAAGATGAAACTGGACGACCTGTACTAGGCAAGTGAGGGCAGCGTATGGAGGATGGCTAACATACCATTGTGATCGGCGTATCCATGATAGCTTCCGGCAACCAGAACTGAATTTTCTTACATACCAGAACCAAAAAATATTAAAACCTTCACCATGAGTGAACATAAGAAACAAGACGTAGTCGGGCACACTTCGGAAAGCCTGTTTGGAAAAGAAAACTATATCTGGATGATCGCCGGTATCGTTGTTATCGTAATCGGCATGCTGTTGATGGCAGGAGGCAGAAGCGCCAACCCGGCTGAGTTTGACCAGAAGGAGGTATACAGCACCACCCGCATCACTATCGCCCCCATCCTGATCATTGCAGGACTGGCCCTGGAAGTGGTGGCCATTTTCAAAAGACCCAAAGCATAAAATTCCCCCAGTAATTCATTACCGATTTGGATCAGAAAGAATGCTTTCCGAATTCAAATCGGTTTTTTATTGGCATTTACCAATCACTACCTAGCGGTTCACTTTAATCCTTATGAATCTTTTTGAAGCCATTGCAGTAGCCATTGTTGAAGGTTTGACAGAATTCCTTCCCATCTCTTCCACCGGGCATATGATCATTGCCAGTTCCCTGATGGGCATCCATAAGGAAGAGTTCACCAAACTATTTGAAGTTGCCATCCAGCTGGGCGCTATCATGGCTGTAGTGGTATTGTACTGGAAAAAATTCATCGACTTCAAGAGTTTCCATTTTTACCTCAAACTGGTGGTGGCAGTGATTCCAGCCCTGTTGCTGGGGTTCCTCTTCTCAGACAAGATCGATGCCATGCTGGAAAGCCCGCTAACGGTAGCCATTACCCTATTGCTGGGAGGCCTGGTACTCCTGTATATCGACAAGGCCTTCCAACATCCGACCATCCATGAAGAAGAGAAGATCAGTTTCCGCAGGGCATTCATCATTGGCGGCTGGCAATGCCTGGCCATGATACCCGGCGTCAGCCGTAGTGCTGCATCCATTATCGGCGGCATGCAGCAGCAGCTCAGCAGGCACCTGGCAGCAGAATTCTCCTTTTTCCTTGCCGTGCCTACCATGGCGGCAGCCACAGGTTATTCCCTCGTCCTGAAAGATTGGGAAACAGGCAATGGCGGTGTCCAGAAAGGTTATGAGTTATTGATGGCCTCGAATGAAAACCTGACCGCCTTCATCGTGGGAAATATCGTAGCTTTTGTAGTGGCATTACTCGCCATCAAGTTTTTTATCGGCTTCCTCCAGAAGCATGGATTCAGGTGGTTCGGTTATTACCGCATCATTGCCGGCATCATCCTGCTCCTGCTTATCTGGACAGGAGTGATCCATTGATGGCAGGATGAACCATCCGTGAAATGGCAACAGTGAAAATATACCTTATCTTATCATTAGCCCAATGAAACACCAAACCAAAACCATAACAGAAAGACATGCAAACAGCCCCCAAAAAAGTCATCAACGGATGGGCCATGTACGATTGGGCCAACAGTGCCTATAACCTGGTGATCACTTCCACTATCTTCCCTGCCTACTATGTAGGGATAACCAGTAAGGGCAATAACCCTGACGACCACTACGTAGAATTCTTTGGAAGGAAATTCATCAATACCGCACTCATGGACTATGCCTTGTCGGTGGTATTCCTGATCGTGGCTTTCTCCTCGCCCATCCTTTCTTCCATAGCCGACTATCGTCAGAACAAAAAAGTGTACCTGCGCTGGTTCTGCTTTATGGGTTCCGCCGCCTGCCTGGCACTCTTCTTTTTTACTCCCGACCGGATCGAATACGGGATCATCATGTTTTCCATTGCTGCCCTTGGTTATTGGGCAAGCCTGGTCTTTTACAATTCCTACCTGCCGGACATCGCTGCGCCTGAAGACCAGGACAGGGTAAGTGCCAAAGGATTTGCATTGGGTTATATTGGCAGTGTATTGCTGCAGATCATCTGTTTCGTCATCATCCTTAAACCAGCCCTATTCGGCTTAGATGAATCTGACAAGACCATTGGAGCCAGGCTCTCTTTCTTATTGGTAGGCATCTGGTGGTTCGGATTTGCCCAGTTAACCCTTCGCGTATTGCCATTGAGCAGCAAGGCAGAACGGAAGGCCAGGACCAATGTGCTGACCAACGGATTCAAGGAACTAAAGCTGGTTTGGCAGCAGTTGAAATCAATGCCTGCAACCCGGCGCTTTCTTTTCTCTTTCTTCCTGTATAGTATGGGTGTGCAGACTGTAATGCTTGTTGCGGCAGGGTTTGCCAAGAAAGAGATATTCCCCGACCCGGAAGATGAACCAAAGTTGTTGGTCACCATTATCCTCATCCAACTCGTTGCGGTGATTGGAGCCCTGGTCCTCAGCAGGCTGTCCAGGCTCATCGGGAATATCTGGGTCCTTATCCTTTCCGTAACCCTCTGGATTGGCATCTGTATAGCAGGATACTATGTAAAAAACCAGTTCCAGTTCTACCTGCTGGCCTGTGCCGTAGGCCTGGTGATGGGCGGTATCCAAAGCATGAGCCGGAGTACCTATTCCAAATTGCTCCCGGAAACCAAGGACACCACTTCCTTCTTCAGCTTCTACGATGTTACCGAAAAGATTGCCATAGTGATCGGGATTTTTACCTTTGGACTCCTGGAAGAACTCACCGGCAGTATGCGAAATTCCATCATTGCCCTGGGCACCTTCTTTATACTGGGGTTGGTAGCCCTCTTTTACACGAAAAAAGTCTACGATAAGCAACATGCAACTGTACACCATTAATACCGGCTATTTTAAACTTGACGGCGGCGCCATGTTTGGCGTGGTTCCCAAGACCATTTGGAACAAATTGGTTCCGGCAGACGAGAACAATCTTTGTACCTGGGCCATGCGCTGCCTGTTGATCCAGGATGGCAACAGGCTTATATTGGTAGACAATGGCATTGGCGATAAGCAGGATGCCAAATTCTTCTCCCATTATTACCTGCACGGAGAAGACAGCCTGGACAAATCCCTTGCCAGGCATGGCTTCCACCGCAATGACATCACCGATGTGATCCTGACCCACCTGCATTTTGACCATTGTGGTGGGAGCATTATCCGCCAGGGTGATAAATTGGTGCCGGCCTTCCCTAATGCTGTTTTCTGGAGCAATGACCGCCATTGGAATTGGGCCGTAAACCCCAACGACAGGGAAAAAGCATCCTTCCTGAAGGATAATATCCAGCCCATCCAGGAAAGTGGACAACTTCAATTCATTCCTACACCGGAAAACGGCATTGCCCGGTTCTCTGACACTATACAGTTGCGTTTTGTGTATGGCCATACCGATGCCATGATGTTGCCACAACTGACCTTTAAGGATCGGACCATTGTGTATATGGCTGACTTGTTGCCGTCTACCGCACATATCCCGGTTCCCTACGTAATGGCTTACGACATGTTCCCATTAACCACCCTGAATGAAAAGAAAAGTTTCCTTAAGGAGGCCCAGGAAAACAACTACATCCTCTATTTTGAACACGACGCAAAAAACGAATGCTGCGAGCTGGAACTAACGGAGAAGGGCATTCGCAGTGGAAGGACATTTGACCTCAAGGAACTTTAGGCTATTGACTAAGCGGCGGCGTCCATGTGATTGCAAAAGAGTCATGCCTTACGGTTTCATTATAGGAAAAAAAAGACCGGATCCAAAGTCCGGTCTTTTTATATAATTCAATCAACCTATTTTAGTCCAGCCAGGGATGACAACGGAAAGCGGAGGTTTCGATAGGAGATCATATCAACGATCACACTACCAACCGAGATCGGGCTTTCCACACGGAGTGGTATCTTATTCTGGTCATCACTCACCCAAACATTCATCTTTTCCCCTCCTTCGAATATTGTACCCTTGATCAGCAGAGGCTTGAATTTGATGGCCCGGAACTTACCATACTTTGTCTTGATGGTCTCCTTACCAAGGTAGCGGATGTAGAGGTTATACACTTCATTATCCAGGAACATGGCAAACGGGATCTTATCTCCCGGCTTGTATTTATTGAAGTCGATATTCCTGGCATAATAGATAGAACTCAACACATCCTGCACGCAATTGGGCACTTTGAATACACCCACATTGGTGACAGCAGTATTGGTTTCCTGGTTGAAGGTCACATTCTCGTACTTCTTGTAGCCGCCTTCATAAATATTCCGGATGAACTTATATGGCTGAAGGGTAGCGGTATCGATATACGATTCATAACGGTCACGAACCTTAAAAAAAGAATCATAGAAGCTGTAGGTCTTGCCATCGCCTACAATATGGTAAACGGGATTGTTGTTGAATTTAGATAAGCCTACATGAAAACTGGCCTCCCCCGCCCCAATATATATACCTGTCAGTTTGTAGAATACTTTAAAGGTAATGGACTCATCATTCTGGAAGGTATTGTTCCTGATACCACAGAAGTCGTCCCCGGCGTCCAGCCTAAGGGTAAGTAATAGCGCGAAAAGCAGCGTGATAAGGTATCGCTTCATGTTATGGTTCTTATGGTCTCAGGGTGATCCTTGTCCCACCCCTTCCGTTTTCACTGGGTCAAATACTTTTACCCTGATGATCAGGATACTACCAATGATCGCAGGAATGATCAGGTTGAGCAGCCAAATAGACACAGTGGTGGCCAATATACCCAAAGCATTACTGCTGATCCATCCGAATAATTCAAGTGACAGTTTTCCCCTCAAACCTAACTCCGCAAGTGCAATGGTGGGGATAATGGCCAAAACCAGGAACTGCAGGGCTGTCAACCAAAATGCCATCCACCAGTTGCCGGTCACTTGTAAACTTTGTAGTAACAAGATATATTGAAAAATAAATACAAGGTACCTTACCAAAGACCAACCAAACACTCTTAACAAAATTGTAACCGGCAGGTTATCCAGCACCCAGACCGGTTTGCCCCATTTTGCCATGGCCGGAACCTTTTCCACCCACCTCACCAACCAACTTATCCTAATGTAAAAGAGAAAACCTCCTATGGCGAGCGCCGTGATCAGCCATGTCATCGCCTTCAACAACCAGTTATATGACAGGTAGGGAGCAGGAATTGTTGCGTCCTGGCCATAAAACCAGCCTGCCTGCCAAATCCACAAACCCGCTGCACCCATCAGTAAGGTTACCAACAACTGGGCAAAACTCCCGATCAGTGTTAGGGAAACTGCCTCCAGCCTTTTTCCTTCCGGAAGGTAAAGCACCCGTCCACCATACTCACCAATCCTATTAGGCGTATTCACAGCGAAAGAAACCCCTGCCAGGGTAGCAACAAATGCACGCAGGAAGGAAATGCGGGTAACCCTTCCCACCAACTCCTTCCATTTAATGGCTTCCAATCCCCAGTTGACCACTACCAGCAACAGGGCTAGCCAGCATTTCCATCCCTGTTCCCCGCTGATAGCCTGTAAGATATTCGACCAGGAACCACCAAGATCGGGTTGCCTTGTCACCTGCCTGTAAATAGACCAGGCCAGCCAAATGAAGATGATGGGCCCCAGCCAGTAATTGAGGAAGTTTTTGATATTTTTGTTGGGGAACATTATTTCATAAAAATAACCTGTTGTCGGAAAAGCCTTCTAAAATAATTCTGGGCATTGACCCTGGTACCCTTGTAATGGGCTACGGTATCATTGCCGTGACCGGGCAACAAATGCAATTGCTTGAGATGAATGTACTCAAGCTGAATGCCAAAAAAGACCAGCACATCAGGCTGGAACAGATCCACCGAAAAGTTTGTGAACTCATCCTGGAATATAAGCCCAATGCGTTTGCCATTGAAGCACCCTTCTTTGGCAAGAACGTTCAGAGTATGCTTAAACTGGGAAGGGCCCAGGGAGTTGCGATCGCTGCTGCCATCCAGGCCGGCCTGGAGGTTTCTGAATACTCCCCTAAAAAAGTGAAACAATCCATTACCGGAAATGGTAATGCGGACAAGGAACAAGTCTGGCATATGCTGCAACGCATCCTCACCATCCGCGACATCCCTGATTATCTTGATGCTTCGGACGCGCTTGCCGTGGCCGTATGTCACCATTACCAAAGCGGAACCGCCCTGACCCTTACAGGCGGAAAATTGAAAGGATGGGAAGACTTCCTCAAGAAGAATGCCCATCGGATCAAGACCAAATAAGTAAGTCAATTAAAGATTAGCAAGGATCTTCTCCCTATCAGCCATAAGTTCTTCAGGGCTCACTTTAAGTTTACCCCTGGTGAAATTCAGGTCATCGATCCCTTTGATGGGTACCAGGTGAAGGTGTGCATGAGGAACTTCCAGTCCTATAACGGATAAGCCTACCCGATCACAGGGGAAAGCCTTTTCTATTGCACTGGCGATTGGCCTGGCGAAGACCAGGATCTCTGAAAGATAACTCTCGGGGACTTCGAAGAATTTGTCCACTTCTATCTTGGGCACCACTAAAACATGTCCGCGCACGATAGGAAAAATATCAAGGAAGGCATAGAACTTATCGTTCTCGGCTATTTTGTAGGAAGGTATCTCGCCCTTAATGATCTTGGTGAATATGGTCATCTTGCTGTGATTGTCTGAAGGTCTGCCCCCAATGACATCGTCAGCTTTATCTCCCTGGTTTGCCAGGTATCGAAGAATGGCTGCCAGCGGCCCATGCTGTAGAACATTTCATACACTTCGCGCTCCATAACATCTGAAAGCACTTTATCCCTGTCCTCCATTTCCACATTTGTTACCCTACCCGATGCATTGATGGTGATAACAAAGTTATGGTTCCAATTGGCAATTGTGTTGGATTTTGCATAGGCAGAGGCAAAATACTCTACCATCGATTGCATCCCGAACATGTAAACCGGTTCGATCTTGATCGCATACCACTTCTTAAGGTTGGCCAGGTCATTTTCAGTGAAGTTGGCAGGAAGGTGGTCCAGTTCTATCCTGAACTTACCGTCATTATTCACGAAAGCCCCAGAGATCGGCTCGTCCTTGTGGTAATAGATGAAATGTTCCAGGCTATCGGCATCCTTTAATCGAACCAGTACGGTGTCCCCTTTATCAAAGAAGACCATGGGACCTTCAACCTTATCATTTTTGAAGGAACAGTTCATCAAAACATTACCCTGCTTGTCGAAAAAGAGCCATTCGCCCTGTTTACGACCTTGCTTATCCACTTCATTCAGGTGTACACCATTCCACTTGATGGTTCGCTGCGCCATCATAACAGAAGGTATCAAAAGAAGTAAGACTATAAGGTTCCGTAACATGGTCGCAAAGATACCAGCGGCCTGAAGGGTGGGGAAGAAACCAAGGTTATCAAATGTTTACCTGATTGTAAACTTAATGTTACCGCAATGTTAACAAAAACCCCCTCGGGTGAGGGGGTCGGTAAATTATGCTGAGATATTCTCGATCTTGAATTTGATGATCCCGGCAGGTGCCTGGACCTCTGCAACCTCCCCAATGGTCTTGCCCAGCAAGCCTTTCCCAATGGGTGAGGTAACTGAAATTTTACCCGACTTCAGGTCGGCTTCCTTCTCGGAAACGATCTGGTAGGTCATGGATTTCTTGGTTGCAATATTGGTAACTGTCACCTTGGTCAGGATAGACACCTTGCTGGTATCAATAGCATCGGCATCCAGGATACGAACATTAGCCAGGTCTCCCTCCATCTTTTTGATCTTCGCCTCCAGGATACCCTGAGCCTCTTTGGCCGCATCATATTCCGCGTTCTCCCTGAGATCCCCCTTTTCACGGGCTTCAGCAATAGCTTTGGATGCTGCAGGACGATCTACGGTCTTCATCCTGTGCAGCTCTTCCTTCATCAATTCCAGCGTTTCCTTGGTCACGTAAATGATTTCTGCCATAATGCACCTCCTTTGGTTAGAATAGAAAAAAAGAACAACGCCTCCAGCATTAGCGAAAGCGTTGCACTTATATGGGCAAAGATAGTAATTCCTGATTAACCAAACACCTGTTAGTAAATTCTATAATCCCAACTTCTCCAGAACAACTTTTGCCATTAGCAGGTAGGCTTCATGGCTATACCCGGCAATATGGGGGGTGACGATCACATTAGGTTGGGAACATAGCCAATCCAACTGTTCTTTCTCCCCTGCTGAATAGGTTTCAAGCTTTTCATTCTCCAGCACATCCAGGCCGGCTGCTGTTATCTTCCCATTCTTCAGGGCCCTGATCAGGGCTGCTGTATCATGTACTTTACCCCTGCTGGTATTAAGGAATACAGGCTGCTGTTCAAGGCTGCCAAAGAATTCGTCATTGGCCATATGGAAAGTCTCCCCTGTTAGTGGAACATGAAAACTTACCACATTTGCATAGCGGGCCACCTGCTCCAGGCTGGCCTCCTTAATATATCCTTTTGCGAAACCGAATTTATATTTGTCGTAAGCAAGAACCGTTACCCCGAAAGGCTCCAGCAGCCTGGCAAAAGCCCCACCGGTATTTCCCAAACCAATGATACCCACCGTTTTACCACTCAGCTCAGTGCCCCTGTTGGCATCCCTTATCCATTTTCCCTCCCTCACTTCAACGGCACTGGTACTGATCTTATTCAGCAAGTTGAGCAGTAAACCCAATTCGTGCTCAGCTACAGCATTACGATTACCTTCCGGGCTACTGACGCACCTGATCCCCTTCTGGCCGGCGTATTCCACATCTATCAGTTCCATGCCACTTCCCAAACGGCCGATCCACTCGAGTTTCGGGGCAGCATCCAACACCTGCCTGTCGATCTTCAGGCGGGTGGTAACGATCAGGCCGGTACAGCTTTCTATTGCCTTGAGAAGGTCTTGATAATTGATCTGCGGCTGGACATCCACTTCAAACCCTTTTTGGGTAAGCCGTTCTACCAGCCATGGGTGCACCTTTGCGGTCACCAGGACTTTCGCCATAATTCTATTGCATTTTAAAGGTAAGGGCAGCAAAATCTTCTACACTTAATTGCTCGGCACGTTGGTTGAAAATCGGGTCCTGCAAAACTTCCGGGGTAAACAAGCCTTTTACGGCATTCCTAAGGGTCTTACGGCGCTGGTTAAACGCTGTTTTAACCAGGAGGAAGAAATGTTTCCTGCTTCTCATTTCAGGTATATCAGGCCGGGGAACCAGGCGGATGACCCCACTCATCACTTTGGGCGGGGGATTAAAACAGCCCGGAGGCACATCGAAAAGGTACTCCACCTTGTAGAAGGCCTGCACCAGCACGCTGATCACCCCATACACCTTATTTCCTTCACCGGCCGCAACCCTTTGGGCCACCTCCTTTTGGAACATGCCGATCACCCCTTCCACCTGTGGTCCCCACTCCAGGATCTTAAAAAGGATTTGGGTGGAAATATTGTAGGGGAAATTGCCCACTACGGTAAAATTGCCGTCAAATGGCGGGTCAATGTCGAGGAAGCTCTTATGTATGATCTTACCCTGGATGGCCGGATAAGTTTTTTCGAGGTAAGTCACCTTCTCTTCGTCCAGCTCAACCGCCTTGAAATCAATACCCGGCAGCTCCAACAGGAACCTGGTAAGCGCTCCCCCACCCGGGCCAACCTCCAGCAAACGCCCGAAGGGCTGCTTATTCAGGGCATCAACGATCTTCCTGCAGATGTTCTCGTCCCGAAGGAAATGCTGGCCAAGGGATTTTTTAAGTGTATAATTCATGTACCAGCAAAAATACACCCCGCGGAAACAAGGCCCGCCCCCATCGGCCAGAAATTGTATTTTTATGCCTTAATACATTTCAAAGCCATATGTCAGCTACCCAGGAACATCATAAGCCGGTTATCGGCATCAGTTGCGGGGACCTCAACGGCATCGGCCTGGAACTGATCATCAAAACAGTGTCCAACAGCCGATTGCTCGACCTCTGCACCCCTATCATCTTTGCCAATAACAAGGCCATCAATTTTTACCGCAAATCCCTACCCGAAAGCAATTTCAATTACCAAAGCATTAAGGACTTCAGCCGGATCAATCCGAAACAGGTGAATATTTTCAACTGTTGGGAGGAAGAAGTGAATATCACCCCCGGCCAGCTAACGGAAGAAGGTGGCAAATATGCAGTACTCTCCCTTCAGGCTGCACTACAGGCCTTTAAGGATAAGCAGATCCAGGGGTTGGTAACAGCTCCCATCCACAAGAAGAATACGCAGTCAGAGCAATTTCCTTATACCGGCCATACCCCCTTCCTGAAGGATGCATTCAATGCAAGGGATGTGCTGATGCTGATGGTTGCTCCTAATATGCGCGTGGGTTTGCTGACAGAACATGTTCCTGTAACCGAACTCTCCCAACATATCACCCGCCAGAATATCCTTTCCAAGCTTAGCCTGATGCAGGAAAGCCTGGTCCGCGATTTCGGGATCGACAAACCCAAGATCGCCGTATTGGGGCTCAACCCCCATGCCGGGGATGAAGGCCTTATCGGCAACCAGGAAGAAACCATCATCAAGCCGGCCATCAAGGAATTCAAGCAGCAGAACAACTGCATTATCCAGGGTCCCTTCAGTGCTGATGCCTTCTTCGCCCGTGGTTACCACGAGCGCTTCGACGCCGTGCTGGCCATGTACCACGACCAGGGCCTGATCCCCTTCAAGTCACTGGCCTTTGGCGATGGCGTAAACTTTACTGCCGGCCTGCCAATAGTGAGAACATCCCCCGACCATGGGACCGCCTTCGATATCGCGGGAAAAAACCTTGCAGACGAAAGTTCTATGTACTGCGCCATCTTCACCTGTATTGATATCATCAGGGCAAGGCAGGAATATGCCACCAACAGGAAGAATCCCTTGAAGAAAATGGGCAGTGCCGTATTGGGCAATGTTGTGGATGAAAAAATTGAGGAAGAATAGGATCATCCAGATCGATTCACCAATAATAGAGAAAGGCTACCGCGTTGGTAGCCTTTCTTCATTTCAGGTCATTTACCGAATGATCACCTGCTGGGTTGTCGCCTGCTGGTTATTCAGCACAATCCTGACTGTATATGTTCCCTTGGGCAATGAACCCAGGTCATTCAGCTGCACGGAGTTCATACCCCTTAATGCACTGGCAAAATGGTTCTTTACCACCCTTCCCATTCCATCGATCAACATTACCTGCATAGACTGCGGTTCCTTAACCACCACCCTTACAACAAGATGGTCGGAAGTGGGATTGGGCGAAATATTGATGGACCAATCCATCTGCAGCCTTACCGTAGCCGGGTTGCTATACTCCTGTTTACCTCCGGCTACCAGGGCCTTCACCCGGTATTGGGCAACCGCACCGTTCACATTCCTTAAGGGATCCAGGAACTGGTAGGCAACATCATTGAGCACCAGGTTACCAAGCTTGATCTGGCCCACCTGCACATAGGCAGCGCCATCGATACTTCTTTCGATCACAAACTCCTCTACCGGCTCTGAAGAAGTGGCCTTCCAGGAAACCTTCACCCCGTTACTGGTCAGACTGGCTGCGAGTCCAAGATATTTTACGGGGAGTATGTAGGGCTGGAACCTCCAGTCCCTATCCAGGTAATAGGATTCCGTTCGCTGCACCATGGTCATGGATCCTGGATCCGGGTCTCCGGACAAGCTTCCCCCGTTACCCATGAATGCAGAAGTACCCCTGGCTGAACTATTATCGCGGTCAAAACGATTATCTAGTCCATCACCATCTGTATCATTGCCGGTCAACTGTACATTGTCATCCAGCCTGCCATTGTTGTTAAAGTCATTTCCTTCATAGATATCAAGTGCCGTATCGTTATCGGAATCCTCATCCAGGTAATCGGGCCTGAGGTCACCGTCCTGGTCGTTCGGGGTAATACCATTGCCCCCAAACCCTGAAATGGAATCATACCTGTCATCGATACCATCATTATCTGCATCCAGATAGGAGGGCAGCTGGTAACTATTGGTGGCCATGGCCTCAACATTATCAGGGATACCATCATCATCAGCATCTATATCTAGATAGTCAACCGGTCCACGGCCATCTGTATTCCTCAGGGTAAGGCTGGCCAATGCATCAACAGCTGCGTTCCATCCGGTTGGGTTAAGGGCTCCATCTATCCTTCCATCATTATTACTATCCGTAAATCCCGCTTCGCGAACATCGGTAATACCATCACCATCACTATCGAGGTCATACGCATTCATCCGCCTGTCATTATCCATATTGTCAAAGGGATAACTATCGGCCCTTCCGTCATTATTGTTGTCAGCGCCCGTTCTCGCCAGGGCGTTGGAACTGTTCTCCGCGTTATTATCATTGTTGGCATCACCATCCACAGCATTCGCGAATCCGTCCTGGTCAGCATCTGCAAACCCATCGACCCTTCCGTCATTATTGGCATCCGTGCCGCCTGCCTCAATAATATCAGGGATTCCATCATTATCGCTATCCAGGTCGAACTGGTTGGGAACACCATCCCCATCAAGGTCCTGAAGGCCAAGGCCGGTGCCCGAGCCCGTAACCCCTGAGGTATTGGCATCCACATTCTGGGAAAGGCCATCACTATCTGTATCTGAATAGTTATCAATCCTGCCATCACCATTGGCATCAACACCATAAGCTTCCACCACGTCAGGAATACCATCATTATCACTATCCAGGTCAAGGGAATTGATGATTCCATCCCGGTCACTGTCATACCTGTCATCAATACCATCGCTGTTGGCATCGGTAAAGCCAGGCGAACCCGGATCCCTGAAATCAGGCAAGCCATCACCATCTGTGTCCAGGTCAGCATCAAGACCATTGTTTTCCGCAAGGTCAGTGATACCATCATCATCATCATCAATATCACAACTTACTGTCACGGTCACGGAAGCACAAGCGGTGGTATTACAATCGCCTTCTATCCTTACAAAATAGGTTGTCGTGGATATCGGGTTTACAGTAATGGTTTGTCCCGTTCCAACAAGGGTTCCACCACAGCTTCCCCTGTACCATCGGTAAACCGCATTGGTCCCGAGTGTGCCGCCCTGCGCTGTAAGTTGCACAGGCTCACCAACACAAACCCTGATCTTATTCTTCAAAGCGGCAGTTGGCGCTGTGGAAGGGTTCTTCAGGTTCAGGAAGAAACTATTGGAAACATAGCGACAGGAAGTGTTATTGATATTACCAATAGAAGCAGCGATCAGCCTGTAATACCTGGAATGGCTGGCATTCATATTGGTAATGCTGTAAGAGGTTGAGGTAGCCCCGGAAATATTGGTCCAGTTAACATTATCTGTAGAAGATTGCCACTGGTATTCCAATGAACTACTCATTCCAACAGTATCGGTTAACACGGCGCCAAGTGTGGTTGATCCACCTATACAACCACCGGAAGGAAGGGTGGAGACAGTTGGAGTAGGATCACAAAGCCCGAACTGCAGGTCATCAAGGGCAAAATCATTACCGCATCCTCCTTCGCCGGCGTTGTAAATCTCCAGCCTCACCCTTGTAACATTGTTGGGCATTACCCACTTCATTCCGAACTGCGTCCAGCTGCTACTGGTGAACTGCCCTGTTGTTACACTCGCAATGATCTGGTTGGTATTCGCATCCCTTACCATTACGGTAAGTTTGGGATACCTGAACCCTCCGAAGCCATTACACAAGGTTTGGTAGGAGCTGTTTCCTATGAAGGAGATATAACCAAAGAATGAGTATTTCAATCCTCCGCAGGACACATTCAATTCGTCGGCAAACACCCTGCGGGGCGAGGCATCTGCGTTAACCAGCAACATCCTTCCAGTTCCACTTCTATCCGGCATGTTCAGCCAATTGCTGGCGTTTGCGTTGGCAGCATTGTTACTAATGGTAGCCTGATCAACACCAACTGTACCCGAAGAAACCCTGGTGTAATCTGTGGTGGAGGTTCCCGGCATGGTCGCCGACATACCTGTACCAGTTCCAAAATCCTGGTTGTACAAAATGGTATTCAAAGCTTCACAGGGAGGCGTTTCGGCTACTACGGAAACGGTGAATGGGGTGGGTGTATTTTCCCCCGGGCTATCGGCCTTGTTATCACTGTTCTGGTCTGGGTTAGGGCCATTCGTAGACTGGTCCGTTACTGCAACGCCCCTGAAACCTGTACCGTTTGCTGTAGCGCTGTTTGAGTAAATATTCCCGGGAACGATCCCAGAAAGCCTGACAGCCAGCCTGATGACAAGGTAATTATTTGCAAGGGGAATATTAGGCAATGTTTGGGTGCCACTCAACATGTTTGTATTGGTGGTCCCGTTATAGGAAGTATTAAGTGTCAGGTTTAGCGGGTTATAAACCGAACTGATGCTTACATTAGAAACGGCTGCAGCACCTAAGGCAGGATTGATGCTGGCAAGGTTATCATTTGCCTGCAGGTTCCGGATAGGTACATCTCCCATATTCTGGATCCTGATATGGTACACAAGGTCATATTGCCCTGCCACACCAGTAGGCGTAGCCGAAACCAGTTCTTTCGACACGCCTATTGCGGTAGTAACGCTGGTCAGGTCAAAGGAACTGAAAACCGTTCCGGACATCAGGTAGTTGGGGGCTTCCCTTGCCCCACTCAGGATATCAATTTCATGATACTGGCAGGCCGAGAAATTGGAAGTATTGAGGGTACTTCCCAGCAATTTCCCATCTGCATAGGTTAACCCTACCAGCGTTTGGTTACTGCCAAAATTCACATTACTGATAAATGTGGCAACCAGTGGGTTGGACGTGAAATAGTCCTCATAATTGAGGACGAAGTACTTGTTATCAAAAATGAACAGGAACTGACCTTCAGGGGTGATCACCATATCACCGTTCATGCTATTGATGTTCACGCCGGCAGGAAGGGTAATTACTTTAGCAGGGCCTTCTACCCCGGTCGCCAGGTCGATGGTTTGCAACTCCAGGCCATAAGGAGCCGCTGAACCGGTAAAATTGATCTGGAATGCCCTACCTTGCTGGTCAAATTCGATACCAGCGATATAGGTATTGTTGAACTGCCGAAACAAAGAGGTGGTTGGACAGATGGCATTGTCGGCCGCCCATCGCCAAATGAATGAATTATAGGTGCCATTACTTTGCCTGATCGACCTTGTCATGTAATACATTTGGTCACCTGGGTTAAAGGCTATACTGGCACTGAATACACCAAAACCGGGAGCAGTAAAAGTTGGCCGGCATCTGGAGAAAGGCCCCAAACCATTGGTGGTACTGTTATAGGTAAACACCTTCAGGGAGTCGTCAGTGGTTACATTGGGTGTTCCGCATGGACTTCCTATACCTACGGGCATTGAAATGGTCGCCTGTGAGAACAATTCCCCACACGAAATCATCAACAATAAGAACAGGATTGCGCGGAAGGTGCCGGCAATGGAAGGCTTAGTAGAATTGGATTTCATACTTCGGTTTATGGTTTCTCAGGGTCGGTATTACCATTTGGCCTGCCTTCCCCGCAAAACAATAAGTCGCTATCACAATGCTACAGGAAGACAGACACGGAGTATCCCATTAAAAGGTTAGCTGAGGGACGATAATACATGTATTCATTACCGTTGGTACACAACAATGAACGATCATGCAGATGACCAGTCAAGATCAACCAAACAAGTCCTGGAAACTCCTAACAATTAACGGATTGCATAAAAAATTCTTGCGTCCCGCACAATAAATTACCCATTCCCCTTAGGAACTTTGGGGTAAGTCGAAGATTTCCTCGTAATAATACATGGGACAATTACGAGGAAAGACAGCAGGTGATCACTTATTCTTTCCAGCACTGAAAATGGAAGCCGGTATGCCTTTATTGATCTGGTAGGATGAATAGGTTATATCCACCTTTCCCTTTCCATCTGTGGCCTTTTGTTGCGCTGGCTTTTTCTTTCCGGTCTCATACTCCATGGTCACGCCCTTGGGCAATTTGAAGTCGCGGGTATTAAAAGTGAACAAGACCTTATCGGGCAGTCCCCAGCTGGCATAACGACCGTATTGAAGTTGGGTTTCATAGGTGCCGTTATCGCGGGTGGTGGTCGTAGAGCGATAGACCAATGCTGTAAATTCATCGATATACAAAGTGGTCAGGGCGACCTCACTATTCTCCTGTACGGGCAGCAATTTTATAACTGCGAGTTTCTTGTTATTCCAGTTTGTATAGCCCCCAGCCACTGCAACAAAGTCCTTGTTGGATAAAAGGGAATTGAGACTAACACTCACACCACCTTTGGGAAGAATGGAAATACCATCTTCCTTGACGATCTTGAACTGATCGGGGTCCCTGAAATAGACCTTCACCTTCGAATCAGGGATATTCATGAAGCTCACGTCAGTTTTCAGCATTCCATCGGCGACATAGTCCTTCACCTTTGCCATTTTTGCCCTTACCTGCTTCAGCAAACCATTGGCGTCCTGCGCAACCACCGGACTGCAACAAATCAAACCCATCAAAATGATCAAGTATCGCATAACCCACATTTAAGACAAAATATCTTTTCTCCTGAATATTGCAATGGCAGCCCCTACGAACACAATGATGTGCAACACAAGGACACCTGCAGATGTTAAAACAGACTCCCATACCACAGGGGCATCAAAAAAGCCCTTCCAGCCGATCATGTGTGTGGTGAAGAGGAAAGGTTTGATCTTATTGAAGACCGGGATATCCATGGTGGTCAGGATGGTGAAGACAATGATCACACTCATGGTTGTCACGATCGGTCCAATAGAATTCTCAGCAAAGATGGACAATAGAAAGGAAAGGGCAGCGACGGTGGTCATGGCGATGGCGGCAAAGCCAAAAGCTGCGAAATAGCGCCATAATACATCGGCCTTGTTCAACACCACCACTTCCTCGCTTTTCAGGATCATCAGGTCACCCAACCCAAACACCAATACAGAAACCAAAAGGGAAAGAATGGCCATCCATACCAGCAGCATCATGGTATATACCACAGAAGCCAGGAATTTACTGAACATTAATTCTGTCCTGCTCACCGGCTTGGTGATCAGCAAGCGAAGGGTTCCCATATTGGCCTCACCTGCCACCAGGTCACCCGCAACCAACGCGATCAGCAGGGGCACATGGATCAATAAGGTCTGTAAGATGATGAAGCAGATCAGGTATCCATTTAACACCTTACCTTCTATATCGAAGGTCTGGGTAAGGGATTGCAGGCCAAAGGCCATGTAATTCCGTCCATCCACATAAAAGGCCAGCAGGATCAGCATCACAATGGCACCTATAGCAGCAAAGCTGATATAGGTACGCGGCCTTTTGAAGATCTTGTATAATTCAATTCGTAAAAGCTGCCACATGTTGTTTTCCTGCTGTAATTGATAGAAAATATTCTTCCAGGGAATTTGCTGACCTTACTTCTTGGATGAGAACCCCTGATGCTGCCAGTTGCTGTACCAATACTGGCACTTCCCCCGGAGGCATATTGATGGCCAGCCGGTCACTACCTTCCTGCAGGTAGGCTGCCGCCCATTTCGATTGTTGTACTACCTCAATGGCTTCCTGCATATTGCCAACACTGAGGTGTACCCTGTTATTAGCTGGATGGAACAGGTCAGCTACAGCGCCTTCCACCATCTTCCTTCCTTTATCTATGATGATCATCCTGGTGGCGATCTGCTCGATCTCACTGAGCAGGTGGGAGGACACGATCACGGTCTTACCAAAGTCCCTGCTCAATCTCAGGATCAGGTTGCGCATATCTGCGATCCCTTGTGGATCCAGTCCATTGGTGGGTTCATCCAGTATCACCAGCCCCGGATCATGGACCAGGGCTACAGCAATACCCAATCGCTGTTTCATACCCTGCGAATAGGTCCTCACTTTGGAATGGGCCCTTTCGGCCAATCCCACCATTTCCAATTGGTCCATTAGCTTTTTCCTGTCCGGCCTTTGGCCACTCATCCTGGCGAAAATGGACAGGTTCTCCAATCCGGTGAGGTATTTATAAAGGTCAGGTCGCTCAATGACCGCGCCAACCTGGCGGAGTATCTCTTTGCGGTGGGTTTGCAGGTCCATGCCAAAAACCCTTATGGAGCCCGAACTGGGCGCTATGAGGGAAAGCAACATCCTGATGGTGGTTGACTTTCCTGCCCCGTTCTGGCCCAGAAAACCGTAGACATCAGCCTTATGTACCGTAAAGGAAAGGTCATCCACTGCTACCAGTTCATCAAAGCGCTTGACCAGGTTATTGACCTCAACAATAGGCTGCATAAATAGTATCGGGTATTATCACTTCCAATAACAGCGATCAGGAAAGATTGTTGTGGAATCCTGACAGGGCGCTCAATAATTCTTAAGTCACTTATTTCTTTACCTGGAGATAGGATTGGAGGTTGGCGACATATTGCTCAAATGCATTGATGCCAACAGGGGTGATCCGGCAAATGGTTTGGGGATAGTTGTCCTTGAACTGTTTGATGATCTCAATATACCCCGCTTCCTTTAGCTTGTTCAATTGCACGCTCAGGTTGCCGGCAGTAGCATTGGTCTTCTCCCGGATAAAAGTAAACTCTGCCTCTTTTACACTGATCAGTAAAGAGACCACAGCAAGTCTTAGGGGTGTATGTAATATGGGGTCGAGATCCTTAAACATGCTTTTTTTTCTGAGCCGCCCTGCTCTGGAAGTAGAGCAGGTAACCGGGGATAAGATAACCAAATAAGATCGCCATAGCTCCCAGGAGCATATCAAATTTCATATCCGTTATCCTGAACATGGCGATACCGGCGATCCAGTTCAAAATCGCCCCGAATATCAGCGGACGGAATTTTAACGCACTGCCATGGATATACATCCAAAAGGCGTAGAGGATATAAAAGAAGCCCCAGAACTCTACATTGTCCGGCGATGCCTCGGAAGTAAAGAACAGGTTGATACCAAGAATGGTTGCAAACAGGCTGGCAAAAAATCCAACACCCATTTTATCCAGCAATGACCTGGCATAGGTAAGGTTACGATGGCGCTTCTTACGGAAGATACCGGAAAGGATCATCAGCACTACCCCAACTGGCAATACGGCATTCCATAGCCAGAAGCTCCCCTTCCAATTGAACTCAAGCGAAAGGAAGGTGCCAAAGGAGGCAATGAACAATATCCACCCCCAAAGGCGCCACCCAAAACCATTATCATTATGCTCATCCCTTGCTGCCTGGATCATTTGCTGGATCAGTTCCAGGCTCTGCTCTTCCGTCATTGTTTGTTGATCGGGCATTAAAAATTGTTTTGAACAGGATTGACCAAATATGTAATTGGAATTTAGCACAAGTTATTTGCATTGGGCTAAAAAGTATTCCGCAGCACGCTTGCCCCATGTAGGATGCAGACTTGATTTGGGTTGAAAGGTATCAAACATGGCGATCGACTTCTCGAATAAAGGAGCTGCTACTGATTTACCTCCGCCGAACTGCTCAGGAGTATAGAATTTGGATTGTGCTTCCAGGTAAACCGGTCGGGGGTTGGTCGGGTCCAGTTGTTTTGCCTTTTCAATTTGAGCGGAAGATGCCGGGCCATATTGCATCCAGCGGCTCTGTGGATCTACCATCATGTGGGCAGAGGCAATCATGCTTTTGATCACACAGATCTCACTATTCTCACCACCTGCAAGGACTTCAGCCCTTCTGATAAGGCTATCTGCCTTGTCGGCAATGGCATCCTTTTTTGAATTATCCTTGTCCATATAGGCTTGCATCACATAACAATAAGCAGCATAATAATAAGGCAGCCATTGCTCTTTCTCTGCCTGTGCGATCCTTTCAAAGGAATTGGCAGCAGGGGTAAAATCCCCGTTTTGGTAACCATTCTCCATAGTAGCGATTTGCTTTGACATGGCACTGGTATACTTATCAGACTGGGCATTTGCCAGGTTAACAACAATGAACAATACGATCGTTCCGAAGATTCTTTTCATGGTGTTTATTTTTAAAAGTTTAGTTTTTACATCCCTTCTGCCCTGATGAATCAGCATTGATCATCAGGACCCAAACTTATCAATACTTGCAAAGCCTGACCAGTTTTGCGCTGATCCCACGGTTTTCCTTACAAGTTACTGTTGATCACATCCTCCGTCCTGTCTATCCCAAAACTGATGAAGCAGCCAAGGAAGAAGAACTGGTTGGCCGGCGGCACAACGGGCCGCTTGATGCTTCCGTTAAAGGAATAGTTATAATTAAATACCTGGTCCTGGTTCAATACGTTGGTGACAGAAAGCACCCATACCACAAACTTCTTGGCATTGGGGTTACCAACCGTTGGCAGGTAGTTTACGCTAAAGCTCAGGTTGTTGTAGTTGATGGTCGTTCCCTGGTCGTAGATGGCGAACTTGTCCTCATTGCTGTTATACCTTATGTCGTAATAGGGCCTCCCGGTTGAAAAGGTATAGGAAGCATTGAACTGCGTCTTCCATTTGGTAATGAATTTCTTCAGCACCAGGGATGCAGTATGGTTGGCCGCAAAATTGGGCTGGATGGAATTGGGATAATTCAGGTAGTCGCGCCTGGTATCAAGGAAGGAATAGGATACCCAGTAATCGAAGCCCTTGAAGGTTTTTTTATCCCGCCAGAACAATTCCACGCCCTTCGCATAGCCATAACCGCTATTATCCAGCCCGGGAAAGGTCTTTACCAGGTCTTCATACTTTTTGTAGAACGCCTCAACCCGGAAAGTATTTCCCGATGTCACCTTTTGGAAATTGGCAATATAATGTGTGGACCTTGTGTAATCCAGGTTGGTATTGATCACTAATTGATTTCGCTCAGGTTTCTGGTAAAACATGCCATAGGCAAGGGACGCCTGGCCCAGGTTGCCAAGTTTATAGGCAAGGGAAATCCTTGGCACCAGGTTCGACCTCGATAAAAGGGAACTATGTTCAAACCTTGCCCCCAGTTTTGCCGCCAGGTCATTGGTGATGTAAATATCTGTCTCGGCAAATACAGCCTTGAAATGATCATCCAGGCTCCTTGCCCTGAAACTGGTATCCCGTGCTTCCAACCTGTCATGGAAATAGAGGTATTCCCCTCCGAATCGCACAGCACTCAGGCCTTTCAACTTTCGCTCCATTACCAGCTTGGTTTGGGCAAGGCTTGACCGCAGGTCGTAAGCAAAATTCTTGAGTACATAAGGCAGCCCCTGGATAGCGATCGGTTTATCATCCTGGTCCTGCAATTGGTTTCCTATATCATCCAGGTTATTGCTGTAGGATAGTCCAAGGTTCATTCGCCATTTCTTTCCCAGTTTTTCCTTCCAGGAAAGGTTCGCATACAGGTTCTGGTTAGACAACGAAAAGGCATTCTTAAGGGCGGCTGAATCAATATCTGCATTCCTGAGTCCCAACTGGTTGGCCTGGAAAGTACTGTAAAACTTGACCATGCCGCCGGTTTTCGTCTTGAATCTGAAATTAGCATCGGCATAATGGAACTGCGGCACCTTAAAATAATCCGGCCGTTGTGGCACCAGTTCAAAGTAGGGTAACAGGTTGGTATATGCGTAATTGACACCCCAGCTTGCATCCTTCTTTTTATTCAGGTGCTGGTAACCACCGTTCAATCCCACCGTTGACACCCCTATATTGGCAGATGATTGGTCCGGAAGGTCGATGGTTTCCAGGATCAGGGCAGCTGAAAGAGCCTGGCCATAGAGTGCAGAATATCCGCCTGAAGTAAAAACAGTTCCCTTGAACAGGAAGGGGGAAAACCTTCCACGTTGGGCAATATCCGGCACACTGGAATAGAAAAAATTGTTGACAAGGGTACCATCAATGAACACCTTTGCTTCCTCACCAGATCCGCCCCGCACAAACAGGCCTTCCTTTTCTCCTACCTGCTGCGTACCCGGAAGGGTCCTGATCGCCCCGGTCACATCCGCATTCGCACTAGCAGTGGTCACGATATCAATGGAGTTAAGGACAGTGGTCCTTTTGCTGTCGCTTGCCTCAAATGAACCGGCAGTCACCACCACCGCCTTCAACTCATCCGGTGCTTCCTTAAGCTGAAGGTCGAGCTTCAGGGTGGAAGAACCGATGGTGACAGGTCTTTCCAGGAGCAGGTAACCAATGGAACTCACCAATACCATCCGCTCCCCCTTCTCTTCTGTAACAAAGCTGAATCCGCCAAGAGAATCAGCCGTAGCACCATCATAACTATCCTTGATGCTGATACTGGCCCCGGCAACAGGACGCCCTTTGGTGTCTTTCACTTTTCCTTCGATCCGGGTCTGGGATAAGCCGGTAATACTGGTCAATAGCAGTACGATGCTGCAAAGGAATCGGTTCAATGGATAAAATTTTTTCCAAATGTAAACTAGTTTATGATATAAACCAATCGGGTAATAATAATTACCCATAAACCATAGTATAAAAAGGCCCGGCTAAGAATAGCCAGGCCGTTGTTGATCGTACCCTTTAAAACTATACGCTTTTGAATATCATCGGGGAGGGCGGTACGTGAATACCCTCTTTATTTCAACTATCCATTAGTTCCGGAGGATGGCAAACGCAGTGATCATTTCACTGAATTCAAGGTTATATTGGGCTTCCCCTGACCACTCCTTACCATTCTTTTTGAGGCCAAAACGAACTTTTACCGAACCTACTTCATGACTAAAGAAGGATATCTTCTCATTATAGCCATTGAAACCTGCATAACTACCTGTCATTTCCTGTTTGTTCTCTGTCCTGAACAGGGTCCCGAACTGGGTTACTTCCAGGTTATTGATCTGGCTTCCCACCACTACATTAGTTTCCCTGCCCAGGTCACATTCTATAAATGACCTGGCTTCTTCATAACCTTCCAAACCATAAAATGAAGCGATCAGGAAAGGAAGCAAAACGGGTTGTTTAGGGGCCTGCTGCCTATCAGCTGAAAGAAATGAAAAACCAAATTCGATCCATGCATCACTTTTACCCGCTTTATAATTTACCAGGGGCTGAAACGCTGTTCCATTGCCGCTTACAGGAATATCGACAGACTTGAGTTCAACATCACCGGAGTGATCATTGATGGTTACTATACAATCTATGGAGGCATTACCCAAAACATCTTTCGCCACACCCTTGAACAGGTACTGAGCGCCTTTCCCGCCATCCTTACCGCCTATCAGTTTAGCTTCACTGAAATCCAGTGTCTGCGCTGAGGCGATTGCTGATACCAGCAATGCGAAAATGATCATCCACAATTTGAAGAAAGGAACCAATGTGTTTACCAACGGGCTTGGGTTCGAATGCTTCATAACACTTTGTGTTTGGGTAACGAACTTGAACAATGCCCATAGGTATTGGAATACGAACGAAACGACTTTCGAAGGAATCGGAATGGATCAATAAAACAGGAGGATGATTGGGGTACGGTTGTCCGGAGAGGATTGGATGGATCGATTAGAGTGATACAAAGATTAACAATGAATTTGAAATATGCAAGTGGTGCAAAAAAAATATTTCAAGGCCGACAGGAATGGCTTCGGCTACCCGCTTCTGTTACCAGGTATAACTCCAACAGGCTCAATTAATCGCTGAACTCTCCCGCCCTACTCACTGAACAAAGAAAAAAGTCGATCATACTGTGTGTTAGTTCCATTACAACGCTAACTATTTCCTCTCGAAGTGGGCAATAAAAAAGCCCATCCGGTTGGATGGGCTTATATAGGGAGTTATTGTTCCTTACTTGTATTGAGCCATCAGGCCTTTAGCCAGCTCAACCATTTTGCTGATGCCATCTTCAGGAAGGTTACCCTTCTTGAACTCAGCCAGAACGTTGGGGAGTTTGTTTTCCATCTCCATCAGGAAATGCTCTTCGAACTCCTTCACGCGCTTAACAGGCACTTCACGCAACAAGCCCTGTGTACCCAGGTAAATGATGGCCACCTGCTTCTCAACAGAGAAGGGGGCATACTGGGACTGCTTCAGGATCTCTACGTTACGGGCACCCTTATCCAGTACAAGCTTGGTAGCTGCATCAAGATCACCACCGAACTTAGAGAAGGCTTCCATCTCACGATAGAGGGCCTGGTCAAGCTTCAGGGTACCGGCAACTTTCTTCATTGACTTGATCTGGGCGTTACCACCTACACGGCTAACCGAAATACCTACGTTGATCGCAGGACGGATACCGGCGTTGAACAGGTTACCTTCCAGGAAGATCTGACCGTCAGTGATCGAGATTACGTTGGTTGGGATGTACGCAGATACGTCACCAGCCTGGGTTTCAATGATCGGAAGGGCAGTAAGTGAACCACCACCTTTCACCATGTGCTTGATACTCTCAGGCAGGTCATTCATGTTGCGGGCAACCTCATCCTTGTTGATCACCTTGGCAGCACGCTCCAGCAAACGGCTATGCAGGTAGAATACGTCACCAGGGTAAGCCTCACGGCCGGGTGGACGACGCAGCAGCAGGGATACCTCACGGTAAGCTACAGCCTGCTTACTCAGGTCATCATAAACGATCAGTGCAGGACGTCCGGTATCGCGGAAGAATTCACCGATAGCGGCACCGGCAAATGGAGCATAGAACTGCTGGGGAGCAGGGTCACTCGCAGAAGCGGCAACGATGGTAGTGTATTCCATAGCGCCATTTTCTTCCAGGGTCTTCATCACACCTGCGATGGTAGAAGCTTTCTGGCCAATGGCAACATAGATACAATATACAGGCTTACCAGCCTTGAAGAATTCTTTCTGGTTGATGATGGTATCGATCGCAATAGCGGTCTTACCGGTCTGGCGGTCACCAATGATCAACTCACGCTGACCACGACCAATGGGGATCATGGCGTCGATGGCCTTGATACCAGTCTGCAGCGGCTCTTTTACCGGCTCACGGAAGATAACCCCAGGGGCCTTGCGCTCCAGTGGCATTTCATAGAGGTCGCCGGTAATGGGACCTTTACCATCGATGGGCTCACCCAAGGTGTTGATAACACGGCCTACCAGACCTTCGCCCACTTTAATAGATGCGATCTTACCGGTACGGCGAACCTTGTCGCCTTCCTTGATCTCGGAAGATTCACCCATCAATACCACACCCACATTATCTTCTTCGAGGTTCAACGCAATGGCCTTAACGCCATTAGCAAATTCAACCAGCTCACCGGAACGTACGTTACCAAGGCCGTACACGCGGGCAATACCGTCACCCACCTGCAAAACCGTACCAACTTCCTCCAGCTCAGCCGAAGTGTTGAAATTGCTCAACTGCTGGCGCAGTATCGCTGATATTTCTTCTGGTTTAATGTCTACCATGTTATCTTATTTTGATGGTTTACTTTTTTATTATCTGATTTTCTGAACGTACATGTTTTCAACAAACTGTTGTTTGATCACCTGGAGGTCGTGGCGGATGCTGGCATCATAAAGAATATCTTCTACCTGAAGCACAAATCCTCCCAGGATGTCCGGATCCACTTTTTCCCTGACTTCTAAAGTCTTGCCCTGAAATCGGGGCCTGGACTCCAACCCTTTCCTGATGTTCTCCTTCATCTCCTCTGAAATCGGCACAGCTGTTGTCAACTCGAGTACAGCAATACCTTTCATCTTGCGGTACAGTGCGTGGAAGGCTTCATTGATCTCAGTCAGCGAAGTTTCCCTGCCCTTGGTAAAGACAAGATTAAAGAAGGACTGGGTCAGGGAACTGATCTTTCCTTCAAAAATAGCCTTGAAAATGCTCACCTTCTTATCATGCTTGATAATGGGTGACAACAGAACCTGGCGAAGTTCTGCATTGGTCACAGCCTGGATGGCAGCAATATCTTGCATCACTGCTTCCACCTGGTTGGTCTCAACAGCGAGGTCCATCAGGGCCTTGGCATATCTATGGGCAACACGTGAATTACGCATCTTACAATTATTCTTTAGGTTCTTTTAGTTCTGGTTTGCTGTCAGGTCGTTGGCCAGGGTGCGGATATACTGCTCCTGGTCTGCCTTATTGGACAGCTCCTTGCGGATCACTTTCTCAGCTACTTCGATAACCATGTTGCCGATGCTGTTCTTGATATCGGTAAGGGCGGCATTCTTCTGCTGCTGGATGGAAGCCTGGGCATCAGTAATGATCTTGTTCGCTTCCAGCTTCGCCTGCTCCTTCGCTTCATTGATGATACGATCCTTGGTTTCCTTAGCTTCTTTCAGCATCTGGGCACGCTCTTCGCGGGCTTTAACCATCAGGGCTTCGTTCTCGCTCTGCAGCTGGGCCATTTCCATTTTCACCTTCTCGGCAGTAGCGATAGAATCAGCAATATTCTTCTCACGCTCATTGAGGGTAGAGATGATCGGCTTCCAGGCAAACTTCTTCAGGATGAAGAATACGATCAGGAAAGCAACCAGGGTCCAAACGAAATAACCTAAGGCAGGCAGTAACAATTCCATATTATTTACTTAAAAGTTGACAATTAACACAATTCCGTGGTCAAAAAGCGAAATAACTGCATCCTCCGCCCTGTGCTTTGGATGCAGTATTCTTTTTACGTGGATTACTTGGTCAGAACGGCCAGCAGACCCGCGATCACAGCGAACAGGGCAACACCCTCGATGAACGCTGCAGTCAGGATCATGTTACCACGAATGTCGTTAGCGGCTTCTGGCTGACGAGCGATAGACTCAACGGCACCTTTACCGATTTGTCCGATACCGATACCAGCACCGATAGCTGCCAGACCAGCACCAATAGCACCACCCAACTGAGCCATGCCTACTTCCAACAGGATGTTCATGATTGACATACAAATTGTGTTTTGTTGTTTATAAAAAAAGATTAATGTGCTTTTGCTGTTTCGTGTCCATGTGCATCATCGTGATGGTGCTCTCCTTCAAACGCCTGGCCAATGAATACCGCAGTCAGGTTGGTGAAGATGAAGGCCTGGATAAAGGCCACCAGCACTTCGATCACATAAATGAAAACGGAGAAGGCAATGGATACCGGAGAGAAACCCCAGCCGGCTACAGTGCTCATTTGTCCGAATATGAAGATCAGGGAAACGAAGCTCAGGATTACGATGTGGCCGGCGGTCATGTTCGCGAAAAGACGGATCATGAGGGCGGCTGGCTTGATGAACACACCCAGCAGTTCAACCGGGATAAGGATCAGCTTCACCAGGAAAGGCACACCGGGAGGCCAGAAGATATGGCCCCAGAAATGGCCGTTGGTGCTGAACAGGATCACGATCAGGGAGATCAGCGCCAGCAGGGCCGTGAAGGCGATATTACCGGTTACGTTCGCCGCACCAGGCAACAAGCCAAAAATATTATTGATCAGGATGAAGAAAAACACAGTCAACAGGTAGGGAAGGTACTTCTGGTACTTATGGCCCAGGTTGGGCTTGGCCACATCATCACGAACAAAGGTGATGATCGGCTCAATGGCGTTCTGGAGCCCTGTGGGTGCTTTGCCCGCACCATTCTGCTGGTACTTCTTAGCAACAGCCATCATGATCCAGATCAGCACAACAATCGCGATCAGCATCTGCACCACATTCTTGGTCATGGAAAAATCGTACACCTTCACTGACTCATCAACAGTACCGTCTTCCTTAACCGCAAGGATATGGTCATGCTCCAGCTTGTACCCTTCATGAACCGCTTCACCATGGTGGAAATGGGAAGAAGAGAACATGCTCAGCCCACGTTGGGGAGAGTAAACGATCACCGGAAGGGGAATAGTAAAATGCTTTTCACCGATGGTAAAGAAATGCCATTCATGTGAATCGGCAATGTGGTGCAGGATCGCCTCACCGGCGTTGAATTCCTGCTGCTGACCCTCTCCATGGCCTCCTTCACCGCCTTCATTCGCCATAACAGAAGTTCCCAAAAACATTAAAACTGCGCTGAAAGCCGCTACCAGTAAAGATTTGACGCTTTTCCTTGCCATGCGGGTCTAAAATTTTGCGCAAAGATAAGGAGGGAGGGGGGAATGGAGAAATTTTGGAATTGGGGAATTGGGAATTTTTGAAAATACCTGCCAGATTTCCCGGAATGCCCCTGATCCTGCCCAAAAACCCGCAGGGAAAAACCGGCATAAAACGCAGAAATCAGACTCAATCATTTAATAATCAAACAGTTAAGAAAATATCAAACACTCCTGCCCTATTCCGGCCCTGCTCCAGGAATCCGCGCCTGCCCAACCAGGATTTCCAGGGCAAGCTTAGGTCTTTACAGGCTGGTTAGCTTTAAAGCCAAAGCTCCTCTGCCATACCCTTAGCGAAGGAATATATGAGCTGTTGGTGATAACACACAACAGCGGCGCACAATAGAATTGCATCGTTACAATCAACGGCGCAGATCATTTAGGACCGCCCCCGTTGTGTTTGATGACCAAAGGGGGCGACGGGGGATACCTCATCTCATCACGCCAGCGGGCGTGGTCGCATAGGACTTCCGATGAATTTCTCTCCTACTATTCATCAGGGTCCCCTGCGGGAGACCCTGCTGAGGTGAACATGTGGGTACATAGCAGCCCCTTAGGGAGACCCCAATGGGGTTAGGAATTATTTATTTAATGGTTAGATGGCCCAGGTTGGTGTAAGGATCACATTTTCACATATCCACACCGCGCCCGCCGAAGCTTTAGCGTAGGTGGGTTTCCACATACCCTCCTACCCCGCCTTCTCCATCTTTTCAAACTGGCTCTGGTATAATTTATAATAATACCCCTGCTGCTCCATCAGCGATTCATGGTTGCCCATCTCCCGGATCTCGCCCTTATCCAGCACAATGATCTTATCGGCCCGGCGGATAGTGGAAAGCCGGTGGGCGATTACGATGGCCGTACGACCGGCGATCAGGGTATCGATGGCATGCTGGATCAGTTTCTCGCTCTCCGTATCCACACTGGAAGTGGCTTCATCCAGGATCAGGATGGAAGGATCATACAATAAAGCCCTGATAAAGGACAATAACTGTCGCTGACCCAGGGAAAGGGTGCTTCCCCGCTCCATCACCTTATAATCGTAACCACCGGGTAGCTGGAGAATAAAGTCATGCACCCCGATAAGCTTTGCGGCTCTCTCCACCTGTTCACGACTGATTTCGGGATTCCTTAAAGTAATATTGTCCAGGACCGAGCCCGAGAAAAGGAATACATCCTGCAGCACCACCCCGGTCTGCTTTCTCAGGGCATCCAGTTTATATTCTTCAATAGGCACCCCATCGATCCTGATCTGCCCTTTCTGGATATGGTAGAGGCGGTTCAGGAGGCTAATGATGGAGGTCTTGCCGCTACCTGTATGCCCTACAAGGGCAACCGTCTCCCCTGGCTCAACCGTAAAATTGATATTCTTTAGTACATACTGCTCAGGATTGTAGCCAAACCAAACATGGTCGAATTCGATCTTACCGATTGCCTTACCTGGCGCATAACTACCCTCTTGGTTAATAAAATCATCGTTATCCAGCACCTTGAATACCCTTTCGCTGGCGACCATGCCCATCTGGAGGGTATTGAACTTATCCGCGATCATGCGCAAGGGGCGGAAGAGCAGGTTCAAATAAAGAATAAAGGAGATCATTTTGCCTGCCATGGCTGCTGCTTCCTGTTCCGGCAAAAGGATGGCCTTACTGGCCCCCCACCAAACCAGGAGCCCCGTTGATACGGCCAATACGATTTCCACTACAGGAAAGAAAACCGAATAGGCAAAAATGGCCTTGATATTGGCATTCCTATGTTCCCTGTTGATGTGCTGGAATTTCTTCAATTCCCTGTCCTCTGCCGCAAAGGCCTGCACCACCTGGATCCCCGTAATATGTTCTTGCACGAAAGCATTCAATGCTGCCACGGCATTCCTCACCCTGATAAAAGAGCGGTTCACGCTTTCCTTGAACACATAGGTGGCAATGATCAGGATCGGGAAGGGCGCAAGACTCACCAGTGCCAGCTTCCAATCCACGGCAAACATGACGATTAGCACCGAGATGATGGAAAGCAGGTCGGCCACAATGGGGATCAACCCGTCACTGAATATATCATTGATGGATTCAATATCATTAATGGTCCTGGTGGTAAGGGTGCCGATCGGGGTTTTGTCGAACTGCGAGAGATTCAGGCGGATGACCTTATTGAACACTTTTACCCTCAGGTCCTTAACCACGGTTTGACCCAACCAGGCTGTGGTAAAGGAGAACATGAACCTGAACAGGGTTTCGATGGCCAGGAACACTACCTGGATGATGGTGATCCTTACCACCCAATCCAGCAGCCCATTCTTGATATAATTATTGACCGTCACCTGGATGAGGTAAGGGCGTAGGGGAGATAGAAGTGCCAATAAAATGGCGAGGGTCAGGGAAAGGTAAACCCTTCGTTTATAGGGCGCCGCGAGTTGCAAAACCCTGCGGAGTAAACTAAAGTCGAATATTTTATTACGTACCGGGACAGATGCCATCAGGCAAAGATAGGTCTTAGAATAAAGTCTTTTTGTTAAGACAAAACCCTGTACCGTTAACATGGATATCCTCCAATTCAGGCACAGGGTTATGAGTCAGGAAAATGCATTGAACCCTACCCTATTCCGCCGTCTGGTTGCGGTAGGCCTTGATGAAAATGGCACCGAGGTTTTTATAGGGAGGAATATAGTCATCGAAGCGCTCCTTGCTTTCACCGGTAAAGAGTTTGCTCAGGTCGCGCCACATCGGGATCCAGTCGATATTCTTACCATTGCGCAGCGAGGTATTGATCGCATTCAGGATAGGCTCGTTCACTGTTCTTGTACCGATCTGCTTGGAAGAAATAATATGCGCATCATTGCTGATGGTCAGCACATCGTTCAGGTTATTATAGCCTCCACAGGATCCAAGGATCACCACCCTTGCGCTGGGCATGATCTGTGCCAGTGATGATTTCACATGGTAACTATGGCCACGGTGGATGAAGATGGTAGGCTCCAGGTTGTTCTTGGCCAGGTATTCCGCAAGTTTCTCCTGGGCTTTGGCATCAGGATCATCCTCGCCATACAAGGGTTTATTGGCGAAGATCCAAACCGGCTTACCCTTGGTGGATTTGATGGTCACATAATCCGGGTTCTCCTGGATGGACCAGTCCGCTTTACCCCTGAACAGGGTCATGAAATTCGCATAGGAATTCTGCCCGTCCTTATCATCATCACCATAGAAGAACACTTGTTGCACCACCCTTCCGGCTGAATCAGTCAGGCTGTTATAGTCAACTGTATATACCGGTGCAATGCCCAATGTTGTGGACAGGTTGATATTATTGGAAGAATCTGCGGATTCAAAAAGGGTCTTCTCTATGAAGTAGATCTTTTGGCCATTCAGGTCGCCATTCTTTTGGCAACGATCATAGTTCCACCTGGCTTCCTGTAGCATGGAAGCGGCCAACTCCTTGTTCTTCTCCACAATACTGCTGTAAGCATCGGCCACATCCACTGCGTCTTCCACATTGTCGAGGTTGGTGCTTTTCTCCAGGCCGAACATGAACGACTTCATGAGCACCGTAGCATTGGAGTCCGGCATGAGTTTAAGCAGGGTATCCAACTCATTGTACGCTGCTGCCATTTTGATGAACTTCCGGAAATAATCAAAGTTCACGCTCATGAAAAGACTGTCTGTGGGTACACCCTTGAGTTTCTGGATGATCCTTTTGAACACGCCACGATAGCTGGAGGTGTAGATCTCATCCTCACCCAACACACAGAGGTAGTAGAGTTCCTGGGGATTCAGGTTTTCGATCCGTTTGAACCTTACAGGGTCAGGCGAATTGTGCAAACCGTTTATTTCAGAGATGTAATAATTCCTTGCCTTGTCGCCCATCTTTTGGATCAGGGCCTGCATTTCCATTGGGGTATCCTTCTGCAACAACCTGGCGGTATAGGAAAGGCGGGTTTTGACCATCAGTTTATAGTATTCCTGGTCATTATCCTTGACCTTGTCCAGGTCGTCCAGGGTCATCTTACCCCTGTAGATTTCATCAATGAAGGGGAAGTACTGCTGGCCGCTTTTGCTGGAGGCCATCTCGGCGATCACCTTCACCACGGGATCGGGATGGATCCTGATATACCTGGCCAGGGCATCATTGGCCGCGGCATAATCATACACCTTACGGGGATCCCTACGCGCCACTACCGCAATGAGGCTATCACGGCCGGGGTAAGTAATATTTGACCTCAGGTAGGGCATGATCCGGTCAGGGTACTGGTTCAGGAATTTGGTGGTCAGCACTTTCCTGCTGGCCGGCACCCCAATATTCTCGGGATAGGAGAAACAGTCCACGATGATCTTTCCCACCCAGTAGGTATTCCCCTGTACAATAGGTTCAATACTCTTGTTCCTCCTGTCGAGGGTAACCGCCGCATCAAAGGCCGATACAATCGAGGGACCCAAAACCGGGGAAAATTCCCTCCTATTGGTGGAACTGCCGTAGGTTTTCACGAGGATCTCCAAACCCTTCAGGTATTTTTTCTTGGCATTATCGCCCAGGGCTGAATCCAGCTCAAACTGTTTCTGGAGGGCATCTACCTGGTCGGTAAGGGCATACCTGATCTGGGAATTGATGGATTCATCATGTCCAAGGGGTACAATACCCCTTACTTTGGCACCATTGAAATTGAACAACTTTTCCTGCTCTTTATCCAGGTTTTCATGGAACAGCAGGCGACCCTTATCCACAGGATAATCGGGCCTTCCGGCCTGGGCAAGTCCCGCCGAGGCGCTGCCAAACAAAAGTAAAAAGAGTAGATTTCTAACCATAGGCATGACCATAACGACAAAACTAGGGGTCTTCGTATATCCATGGTCATAACCTTAAGTTAACAGGCTCAACCAGTTAACAATTTCATAATTAAGGCAGGACGCTACCGATATGACGGGTGGTTAACTTTGCGTAAATAAATTGTTAATGGACAACAAGGGCAAAAAGATCCTGATAGCCGACGACGAACCCGATATCCTGGAGATCATCCAGTATAACCTGGTCAACGAAGGCTACGAAGTATACACAGCAAAGGATGGAGATGAAGCACTAGCCAAGGCCAAGACCGTAAAACCCGACCTCATTATCCTGGATATCATGATGCCTAAAAGAAGCGGCGTGGAGGTTTGTGAGATCCTCCGCACCCAGCCGGCTTTTAAGGATACCCTGATCATTTTCCTGACCGCCCTCAGTGATGAAAGTTCCCAGATGAAGGGTCTGGATACCGGGGCAGACGACTATGTAAACAAGCCTATCAGTCCCAAATTACTGCTCAGCAGGGTGAATGCCCTTTTCCGAAGAATACAGAAGAAGGAGTCCGATAACAATGGCATTCTGAAAGTTGCCAATATTGTTATCGACCCGGTAAAATTCGTGGTGGAAGTAGATGGCAATGAGATCCTGCTGGCCAAGAAAGAGTTCGAACTACTTTACCTTCTCGCCTCAAGGCCGGGCAGGGTATTCCTCCGCAATGAGATCCTGAACCAGGTTTGGGGCAATGAAGTGATTGTAGGGGACCGCACCATAGATGTACATATCCGAAAGATCCGGCAAAAACTGGGACTCGATTGCATCACTACGGTGAAGGGTGTGGGCTACAAATTTGACCTCTGAACCTTTCCACCTTTAGCGCTATATTAGCCATACCATGTTTAATCTGAAAAACCTTTCCCCCAGGCAGGTAGCGGCCATCAATGCTTTCTCCATCTCACTGCTGGTTGGATTGGCCAACCTGATCCTTTTGAAGTCATGGCAGATCGCGCTGGCATCCTTTGCCGTTCTTTTCCTTGTTGCTTACCTGCTGATCTTTTATTTTCTCCAACAATTCATATACCGCAGGATAAAGCTCATTTACAAGTTTATCTACCAAACCAAGGCAACCAAAAGGGAAGAGTTCTACAATAAGTATGTCGTACCCCAAAAGAGCATCGATGAGGTTAGCCAGGATGTGGAGAAGTGGGCACAACAAAGGCAGGGGGAAATTGAATTGTTGAAAAAAAACGAAGCCTTCCGCAAGGAATTCCTCCAGAACCTGGCGCACGAATTCAAGACACCCATTTTCGCTATCCAGGGATATGTGGACACATTGCTGGGAGGTGCAATGGACAACCCGGACATCCGAAAGAAATTCCTCGAAAACACCAGCCGCAATGTTGACCGTTTGGTTAACCTGATGAACGACCTTGATGAGATATCCAGGCTGGAAAGGGGCGAGCAAGTCCTGTACAAGCAGCATTTCGTTATCCAGGACCTGATAAGGGAAGTAATGGAATCCCTCTCGATCAAGATCAACCAGAAGGAGATCATGGCTTCCATCAAGAAAGGCTGTGAATCTCCGGTAAATGTATTTGCAGATAAGGAAAAGATCAGGCAGGTATTGATCAACTTGATTGAGAACGCTACCAAATATGGAAAACCGGGCGGGTCAATTGTAGTGAGCATCTACAAAACAGACCTGGACAAGGCCCTGATCGAGATCAGCGATGACGGCATCGGCATAGAAGAAGAACACCTCCTTCGGATCTTCGAGCGTTTTTACCGGACCGATAAAGCCAGGAGCCGCGACAAGGGGGGCACAGGACTTGGTCTTGCCATCTGTAAACACATTGTGGAGGCACATGGAGAAAGTATGCATGTGCGCAGTAAACCGGATGTAGGAACGACCATAGGTTTCACACTTGCCCTGAGTTAACCATTCAGCATAAAAACTAAAATGGGGTATCCGATCTTGCGGATGCCCCATTTTAATTTGACCAGACAGCTAAAGGAATATCCATACGACAGCGACGGTGCATATACCGGCAAAAAAGCCAGGATATGGAAATACCCTGGCTACTGCATGAGAAAAAATCTTGATCTTGATGCTCAACAGTATTGACCAATTCATTGACTACTGCTGGAACAAAAATAGTATGGTCATGTTAAGCCAGTATTGTGTGAAGATTAGCGAATCATGAAGAAATGCCTTAGGGCCTAACTGCACTGGACCGCTTGCCGGTCAACAATTCCCTCGATCTTTCGGACATGGAAAAACAATACAACTGCGCATCCCTGATGCAACGGAAATGAGGGGAACAGCCTCCCTTTCCTGTAGAAAAATAAATGGTGGTATAGATATTCCCTTTTACGAAACAATAGATCTTCCCTTCTTTTGGGCAGGTGGTCGTATCAATGGTCATTGCACTGGCATCCTTCACGACAGGTGCAATGATGGAAGTGTCCGTACTACTGAAAAAGGTGAAATTCCTTTCCTCGCCAAGGGTGTCATAATAGATCACCTGCACACTGTCTGTCAGCACCAGCTCGGGGTACAAGCTTGCACCCTTCACGCGACCATCCGGCCTTTCACCGCATGCCATAGCCAACATGGAAAGCATGGACAGTATAGAATACAACAAACGCTTCATAGACTAAAAACAGAAACCGTTCCGGAAACCCGGAACGGTTTGGATTAAAGGTGAAACTTATTAATAAACGTTAGACTTCGGGTTAAAACTTGTCCAGCCTTGCAGCCAGTTGGTCGTACCAAATGCGCCTACGAAGGTAGTGGGGGTGAAAAAGTTATCCAATCCTGTAAAGTCTGTGCCAGTCAAGGCAGGAGAACCAGCCTTGGGAAGGAAATTAGGAGCAGTCAGGTTGAATGGGTCCGTCAACTGAACATCATCACGGGAAGCGAAAGTGCGACAACCGTCTACAGTTTCTGCTTTGGTCTTGATGTCAGCACTGGACATCACACCCTGTGCAGCAGCATCCTGCGCATTGTAAGGCTTGGCATAAACAGCAACGATATTGTTCTTGAACTCAGACAAACCATCCTTATAAGCCTGTGCAGTAGCCGCAGACTCCATGGAGAAGCCGGCCTTCCTATGTCCCATGAGGATGGAGTTGCGCAGGACAAAACGGGTAGCCCTTCTCCAACGGTTGCTAAAGCCGTGGTTGGAAGAAGATCCAGTGGTATCATAAGGTCCGATCAGGGTAAGGTTGGAAAGGACAGGACGGGTAAAAGGCTCTACCAGGTCACCCGCTCCGTTATTGTCACACTCTATACCATTAGCCTGGTCAGTATCAGAAGGCTTATCGCGAAGGGCAACGGCATACTGGATCTTACCCACATAACCGAAATCAAAATCATAGTCATCATCCATGGTTCCAATTGCTACCAGGTTCTTACAATTCACTGTTCCCCCAAAGAATTCGAATGCATCGTCAGCACCGTAGGAAACCTGGACATTCTCAATGGTAGTCCCTGAACCTACACCGGCAAGGGTAAGGCCATTGATCTCGGAGCCGGGTTCAGCCGCAATACCAGAGAATTCAATGCGCACATATTTCAAACTGCCGCTATTGTCATTCGCTACGGTTCCGCCATAAGGACGGTTAACACCGCCTTCCACGATCGGAGCAGGTGAAGTAGGCCTGTTGGTAGGGGCATTACCTAACAGGATAACACCACCCCAATCACCAGGACTGCGCTCGCCGGGAGCTTTTCCAGAGGTAAACACGATAGGTTCTGAAGGGGTTCCTTCAGCAATCAATTTAGAACCACGCTCAATGATCAGGGCTCCCTTCAGGGTAACATCACTTTTAATGATAGTGCCTGGCTCAATGGTAAGGATAGCGCCATTGTTCACATATACATATCCCTTCAGGATCCATGTTCCCTTTTTCAGGGTAGTGCTCTGGTCAATAGTTCCGGTAAGCACATTGGAATTAGGGTCTACAGGCGGATTAGTCACTTGTTCATCACCTACTTCCACTTTTATACAAGAAGCGAAAGACAAGGCACTGATCGCTGCAATGGTTATTTGTTTAAGCAATTTCATATCAGATCGCGTTTAATTTTTTTGTTTTCAGTTTAGGTTGCTATGTTATTTTTTCAGGTCGAAATCATAAGTAAAGCCTACAGAGATGGTGGAACCCGGACGATAGCTGCTGAACATCCTGTCATTGCCATTGAACTCCTTGCTGCCACCTACATTCTCATAGAGGTAGATAGGATTATTCAGGATATCTGAGAAGGTAAGTTTCAGTTCTCCCTTCTTATCCAGGATACGCTTTGACAACTGGAAATCCAGCAAATGACGGGGGCGTTCATAGATATCAGGGAATTCGGTATTCCCTACCAATGCCAGGCGGGGTCCGATTCGGTTATACAAGATGGTGGCATTCAGGTATTTCTCAGAAGAATACTGGATACCCGCATTGATCAGGTAAGGCGACTGGCCCTGGATAGGACGGTTACTGTTCACGGGCTGGCCGGAAACCTCATCCGGGAAACTTACATCGGAGAAGAGGTAGGTTAGGTTACCAAAGGCGGTCACATTCTTCCAGAACTGGCTACCCTTGCTGAGGAAGCCCATATTCTTCCTGATCTCCAGTTCCGCACCATAGGTATTGGCACTTCCGGCATTCTGGTAGAAGTACAAACGACGGTCCGCATTGGAACCCGGGTCAAGCCTGAATTCGATCGGGTCAGTGAAGCTCTTGTAAAATGCCCCAATGCTGAAGGTCTCACCAGCTGCTGGATACATTTCATAACGCAGGTCAAGGTTCAGGATCTTGGTACGCTTCAGGTCAGGATTACCGGATACACCATAGTTCGCTTCATAATCGAAGAACGCGAAAGGCGCGATCTCACGAAACTCCGGACGGGCAACCGTTTGGAAAGCTGCGAAACGGAGGTTATTCCTGGTATTCAGCGACCAGGTCAGGTTAAGTGAAGGAAGGAAGTCCCATGTTTCTGTGTTGAGGTTTACTTCCTTGGCGTCCAATTCCGTGTTCAGGTATTGCTCAAAGAACTCCAATCTAGCACCCCATACCAACCTGATATCATCACTGAGTTTGTTATCAAATAAAAGGAAGCCGGAGTTGATCGCGGAGATCCCATAATACTTATCCTGCGAGTTGGTGAACTCATCCAACACGAATCCACCCCTGCGGATATTGTCAGTAAGGAAGATCTTATCAAATGGCAGGGAGGCCAGGTCTTTATCGAATGACTCGATCGGCGGGGTCTCAATATAGCGGAAGATGCGTGAGTTGAAGTCCCTGAAACGAACAATGGAAGATCCGCCGAACTTAAGGTTGTGCTTCTGTTTGAACAACTCAAACGGTACAGTAAAGGCACCGGAAGCGGTCAGGGTATGGTCTTTCAGGTCAGAAAAAAATCGACGGGTATCATCGGGGTCGATCTCAAACTCATTCGCAGTGCTGGATTTTACATACTGCTGTGTCCTAAGGTCAGGCTGTGTACGGGTTACCAGTGAATAACCGGCATTCCACCTGAACTTGATGCGCTTCCAGTTCAACTGGTGATCACCCTCCAGCTGGCCGCTGTAAAAACTACGTTGGTTCAGGAAGGAAGAATAAAAGTTAATATCCTGGTTCCTGTTGGTGTTAAACCCATTTCGCTCGAAGAAGTTATCATCAAAGAACCTGTTGAAAATATTCTTGAAGGAAATCTTATTGTTCTTCTGGGAGTAGGTAAGGTTAACAAGGGCCCCGATATTGGTCTGGTACCTGTTCTGGTTATCGAGGAAATTAAAGATGGGGGTACCATCGGCCTGGTTGAACTGGCGGCTTACATCATAACGCAATTGGGCATTACGGTAAACCACAGAAGCGATGAAACCAAGTTTCGCATCATTCTTCAGGCTTTTGGCAGAACCGTAGGAAATATTGTATTGCTGGATGGGCAGGGCAGTAACAGTCTGTTGCTGGTAAACCTGGTCATTGAAGAGTTTGGATTTTTCTACCTGCTGGTCGGTTGTCAAACCTGCATATTCCACCCTGGTGGCGGGAAAGCCTGCTGGCAACTTACGGTTACCATTATCCCAACCCAGCCAGTCAGTACTGCTACGGGGATTGCTGGTAAAATCCTTGAATGCAGAGTTGGTATTGAAACCTAACTGGGCACCTATGGAAAGGAAATTCCTGGAAGGGACATCCTTTGTTTGAACCTGTATCAGACCACCTGCAAACTCACCGGTCAGCTCAGGAGTAGCCGTTTTGTTGATAATGATATTATCAATCATATTGGCGGGGATCACATCGAAAGAGAAAGCCTTCCTGTCAGGTTCAGAGCTTGGTAACTGTGCATTATTGATGAATGCTGCGTTATAACGGTCACTCAAACCACGAACGATCACAAATTTATTATCCTGTATACTGGCACCACTTACGCGCTTCAGTACTTCGCCGGTAGTACGGTCAGGAGTCCGCTTGATCAGGTCGGCCGCAATACCGCTGGATACTGCCGTATTATTCCTTTGGAGGTTGATCAGGGCGCTGGTGGTTTCCTTTTTCACAGAGGTCCTTACCACTACTTCTCCCAATTCAGACTTGGTTTCCAGCACTACGGTAACAGTATTGTCATCACCCGCCTTTACTTCAACATCTTCTAAAGATTTGGAGCTATAGCCGGCACTGGAAACCTGGATCGTATATTTCTTGCCAACTTCCAACAAGAAAGAAAAACGTCCTTCTACATCGGCTGCGGTCTTACGCTGGGTGCCAGGGATGATAACTGTTGCGCCTGGAACAGCTTCATTACGGGTATTGATTACTTTACCACTGAGTTTAACTGTTGTTTGTGCCAACACCGGCAGGTAAGCCACCAACACCAACAACAACAGACTGAGTAATTTTTTGCTCACAACTAAGGTAATTTATTTGTGCGCAAAACTACCAGCCCAATGTTACCGCCCTGTTAATCGAGGATTAACGAATTGTGACGCCAGTATTACCGGAATGTTACCAACCCTCTTGAAAGGATTAGAATTTGAATTGCAACCTGCAAGTCAGTACATTATCTTTCAGGTCTTTCTCGAAGCCGTTCAACGAAGTGCTTTCATTCTTCACCCAATCATACCATAACACCAGCTTCAGGTTATCACTCATATAATAGATATAGCCTGCACCAAGTGTGTTGTAGCGGATATCTGCACTGGTGAAATTGCCGGCTTCCTTATTGATCTGTGTTCCGGACACTTTTGTATTAGGGTCATACCAATCGTATTTCACCCCCAACTGGTGTTTCCCAATGGAATGAAGTAAATAGAAGAATGCCCCATTGAAAGGCCTGACATAAATTGGATCACCTGGCGGGACTCCCGGGGTTTCACTGGTCTGGGCTGTGGAAGATTGGGTACCTTTCCAATATTCGGCCCTAAGGATGGTTGAACCCTTGCCGCGCTTGAGTTCCCATTGGATATCTGCCCCGGCATATTTCCGCGGTGCCTTTGACCCAACATTGGACCCTGATGAATCGACCTGGTATAAAGGCTTGCCATTTTCACTGGCCATGGTATAGCGGTACTTTGAATTTTCCACAAAACCACCATTCAGGTAAGACAATCCACCAGATAGTTTAACACTGTTCCCTACTTTCCTTGGTTTCACACTGGCCCTGGTAATAAAATCCTTATAAGAATCATACTCTGCCGGTCCCGCTAATCCCTGTCCATTAAAAATCCCTGCGTCGATCTTTAACCAGCTCCATTTATGGCCCTTCTTTCTCGGTTCAAAACTCAGCATGGCACCCAGGTCGCGCTCTGTTTTCATCAGGATCTGGGACATCCGGCCCCTTTCAGGAGACTCCCTGTCTTGCGAAGAAAGGTTTACTTCATACCCGAAAGGCCTGGCAAACATACCCATGGCCAGACCAAAGACCTCAAACTTGTTCTCGTATACCCGACCCCAAAGATCGCGGATAAATACACCGCGCTCTGTACCATCTATCTGGATCACAAAATGAACGGAAGCCTTATCATCCTTATTGAACCTTGCGTAGTCAAAACGGAAACGACCCCGCCTGAGCATGAAGCGATTGTTTGAATTAGCGGGAAAATCAGGCCCGCTATATGTTTTTGCCCCCTTTTCCTGTATCCATTGAAATTGGGGCTGGATATAGCCGCTGATACGGAGGTAATTGTATTTCTGGTAAAGGCCAAGCATATTCTTACCCATATCCTTGCTGGTATCCACCATATCCATGAGGAATTGGGCTCTGGCCTCCAAACCGGCCAGCGACAGCAGAAGAATGATGAAAAAGGCAATTCGTAGCCTGGCCATATGAATTAGTAACATATAATAATGTAGTTGAAATAAAGCTAAGTCCATTCCATAGAATACATAAAAGCAAGCAGGTTATACCTATCCGGTACAACCTGCTTATTCTTAAACGGCTGAAAATGCTATTTAAAAATTCACCTGGGCCTGGAGCCTCAGCAGGCGTCCATTCTGGTGATTGACAGGTGTCCTCCCATCCTCAAAACGACGGTCTGATATGGTATACATGGCCACAAATTCGAAGTTCCTGTTCACCTGCCACTCTACCCCAAGCTCAAACTCCTTTACACCGTATGACCTGGTATCCAACTCGTGCTTCTTGCCGCCATCATAGTATTGGAACCTGCTGAAGGGTATGAGGACATGATTTCCGGGCTTAAGCATATAGCTTGCCAGGATGTAGCCCCCATTCAAGCCGGTTTGACGGATAGAATTGGTTGCAGGGTCATATTCGGGACCAGTTCCCCAATTGTATTCAGCCTGGATACCAAAGGGTTGGGGATACAAAACAAAGGTCAGGCCAACGCGCTCATCTTTGTAAGATCCATTGGGATTGACAACTTTTACACCCCTGGAAGTATCAGAAACAACATATTTACCTGTATACGCCTGGATACCTGCTTCAATAATCTGGCCATTCTTCAGTTTGGTTGGCCAGGTAAAACGACCTACCACATGTGGGGAGTTATTCAGTTCCGGACGGTTGGCAGTCTGACCATTATATAGACCGAATCCAACGATACCATAATCTCCGGAACCCTTCAATCCATCACTCACCAAACTCGCCAGTAGTTCCCGCTTTTCGGCAGGTGCCCAGTACAGGAATGCACCCAGGTCCCGCTCATTGGATAAGGGACTATTCAAGGCATCATTACGGTCAAGGGGCAATCGGTTCTGGCTACTCTGCATATTCTCAAACCCAAAAGGCACCTTACTCTGGCCAAGCCTTACCCTGAACTCTTTTTTCTTGTCAAAGGCCACATCAAAATAGGCATCCCTGATCTGGCCGAAATGAAGACCCGTAGTTGAAGCGGATGAAGCAAAGTCAGGCTGGATATACAAGTAAACCCTGTCAGAGATATTACCACTAATGATCACCCTTATCCGGCGGAGGAAGAATCCGCCATTCTCGCCCCAACTGCGGTCGCATTGTTCGCATTTGAGTTTAGGGTTTGTCTCCAGAAGCCTGTTGTAGCGCACTTGTGCATAACCCCTGATGCTGAAAGTCTCATACCACTTTTTTGGTGGCTGTGGCTTTGCTGTCTTAAGGGTGTCCTGTGCACCTGCAGTGTAGGATTGAAAAAGTGCAACCGATAATATTATTGCCATTTTCGCTAACCACCCAGAGTCCAATGTTAATTTCATATGAAGTAATTATTAACAGCGCGCAAAGGTAGCCTTCCGCATCTGGCAGGTAGGTCGAGTTGGTGTTAAGAAATCATTACCAATATTAACTTTTGATGATGTTTGTGTTAACAACATATCCAGTGACAAAAATCACACAAGCCGATAAAAATCTTTCCCGGCTTGATTTTCAGCCGGAATGAACTCCTATGTTAAGAAATTATTACCAAACACCCGGGAGCTATATCAACCATATAAGGGGAGTATTTTTGCGCAAATTTTTACTATGGCTCTTAACATCCTAAAACTATTCACCCCCAAGGATAAAGTTTTCTATTCCTTGTTTGAAGAAGTAGCCAACACAGTGGCCAAAATGGGCCGACTGATGAAAGACGTGGTTAGCGAAACCGATTTTGACAAAAGGGCGAGCCTGATCGCCAAGATGGAAGACCTGGAACACGTTAACGACGACCTGACCCACAAGATCTTCACCGAATTGGGAAGGAACTTTATCACCCCATTCGACCGCGAGGATATCCACTACCTGGCAACCGCCCTGGATGATATTGCCGACTACATCTTCGCTTCTGCCAAGAAGATCAATTTCTATAAGGTTAACCCCAACGATCCGGGCATCCAGAAAATGGCTGACCTGATCGAACAAGGTGCTGAGCAGATCAAAAACGCCGTAATTGAACTGCGCAATATGAAGAATATGCGCCAGATCACTGATGCCCTGGTAAAAGTAAACAGCATCGAGAACCAGGCCGACGATATTTTCGACCTCAGCATCGATCGCTTGTTTGAAACAGAGCCAGATGCCAAGGAAGTGATCAAGAAGCGCGAGATCTACCAGGTTATGGAGATCGTGACCGATAAGTGCGAAGACGCTGCCAACGTGATCGAGTCCATCATTATCAAATACGCCTAATAATAATGAGAGGATGTGAAGATGTGGAAATGTGGCTAAACGCTAACTATTTTTCATTTCTCAGCAACCCATAAGCATAACACAGCTTATCGGCCCCCATCCTTCCTAAAAAATAATACAACATGACCTTTCTCGTCATAATTATTATTCTGGCGTTGGTTTTCGATTACATCAATGGATTCCATGATGCGGCCAATTCCATCGCCACCATCGTTTCTACCAAGGTACTTACGCCATTCCAGGCGGTGCTTTGGGCTGCGGTTTTCAACTTCGCGGCTTTCTTTGTTTCCAAATACATTGTAGGCGAATTCAAGATCGGTAATACCATTGCCAAATCGGTGCACGAGAACTTCATTACATTGGAAGTGATCTGTGCCGGCCTGATCGCTGCCATTGGCTGGAACCTGCTCACCTGGTGGTTCGGTATCCCATCCAGTTCCTCCCATACCTTATTGGGTGGTTTCATGGGTGCTGCCATTGCCCATGCAGGTGGACTGGCCAAGAATGGGGAAGATGTGATCAACTACGCAAAAGTGATCCCTACCTTCCTGTTTATTTTCATGGCCCCGATCGTAGGTATGATCGTCGCCTATATCATCACGGTCATCATCCTGAATATCTGCCGGAAGGTCACGCCATACAAGGCTGACAAATGGTTCCGCAGGTTACAGTTGGTGTCTTCCGCCCTCTTTAGTCTTGGTCATGGTGGTAACGATGCCCAGAAGATCATGGGTATCATCGGTGCCGCCATCATCTACCACGAAAAAATGAAGGGTAATGAAATGGACTTCAACGCTTTCGTCAATGCATATGGATGGGTTCCCATCGCCAGCTTTACTGCCATTGGCCTGGGAACGCTCAGTGGGGGTTGGAAGATCGTGAAGACCATGGGTACCCGCATCACCAAGGTAACCCCGCTCGAAGGCGTTGCCGCTGAAACTGCCGGTGCTGCTACCCTTTACCTGACCGAACACCTCGGTATCCCGGTTAGTACCACCCACACCATTACCGGTGCCATTATCGGCGTTGGTGCTACCAAGCGTCTGTCGGCAGTGAGATGGGGTGTTACTATCAACCTGCTCTGGGCCTGGATCCTGACCATTCCGGTTAGTGCTGTCTTCGCTGCAGCAGTCTACTACATCATAAAAGCCTTGTTTTGATACTTAGCCCGCCATTCGGCGGGCTTTTTTTATGCCTTTTTTACACTGAAGGCTGTCAAAAAGAGGTTATCTTGGGGCGATTTTACAGACCAACAAGACTTTATATTATGAAAGGCATTATCCTGGCCGGGGGCTCAGGAACCAGGTTGCACCCCATTACCTATGCGATCAGCAAGCAGATCATGCCGGTTTACGACAAACCCATGATCTACTATCCATTGTCAACATTGATGCTTGCTGGCATCAGGGAGATCCTGGTCATTTCCACCCCTCATGACCTGCCCCTTTTCCAGCGCTTACTGGGCGATGGCAGCCAGATCGGCCTCAGCATCCAATATGCCGAACAAGCGGCACCCAATGGCCTTGCCCAGGCTTTTGTCATTGGCGCCCCCTTTATAGGCAAGGATAAGGTAGCCCTCGTCCTGGGGGATAACATTTTTTATGGTAGTGGCCTTGGTGAACAACTGGAAGGCAATACCAACCCTGACGGCGGCATCGTCTATGCTTACCATGTAAGCGACCCGGAACGCTATGGCGTAGTGGAGTTCGACAGGAACAGGCAGGTGATCTCCATTGAAGAAAAACCGGCAAAACCCAAAAGCAATTATGCCGTGCCCGGACTTTACTTTTATGATAATGAAGTGGTGGAGATAGCCCGGAACCTTAGTCCCAGTGCCCGCGGGGAATACGAGATCACGGATGTGAACCGGGAATACCTCCGCCGTGGAAAATTAAAGGTATCCATCATGGACAGGGGAACTGCCTGGCTGGATACCGGCACCTTCGATTCCCTGATGCAGGCTTCCCAGTTTGTCCAGGTCATAGAGCAACGCCAGGGCATTAAGATCGCCTGTATCGAAGAGATCGCCTGGAGAAAAGGGTTCATCAATGATGAACAACTCAAGGCCATTGCCACGCCATTGCTCAAGAGCGGCTATGGCCAGTATATCATGGGAGTACTCAACGAAAACTCCAGTAAATAATCCAACAGGTCAATACCAAATAACCAATTAAACCAACCATGAGTAAAATTCTTGTAACCGGAGGCTGTGGGTTCATAGGGTCACATACCATTGTTGACCTTATTGAAAACGGCTTTGATGTTATATCTGTCGACAACAATTCCAGGTCATCACTAAGGATCCTGGAAGGCGTGGAAAAGATCACAGGCAGGAAGATCAAGAACTACAAAGTAGACCTCTGCAATTTTGATGACACGCATGCCATCTTCCAGGAGAATGAGGACATTACCGGTATCATCCATTTTGCAGCCTATAAGGCAGTAGGGGAATCTGTGGAACAACCCCTGATGTATTTCGAAAACAATATTGTTTCATTGCTCAACCTCCTTAAATGTGTGCAGGAGTTCAATGTTCCGAACTTCGTATTCTCTTCTTCCTGTACAGTATATGGCAACCCGGATCAAATCCCGGTTACCGAACAGACGCCTCCCAAACCTGCTGAATCGCCTTATGGCTATACCAAGCAGATGGGGGAACAGATCATCAGTGAATATGCGAAAGTAAACCCAACACAATGTATCCTTTTGCGCTATTTCAACCCGGTGGGTGCACACCCGAGCAACCTGATCGGTGAAATGCCAATAGGCCGCCCCGCCAACCTGGTGCCTGCCATTACCCAAAGCGCCATTGGCAAGATCGGTCAAATGACCGTTTATGGGAATGACTACGACACCCGGGATGGCAGTTGCCTCCGCGACTTCATCCATGTTTCAGACATCGCCCATGCGCATACCCTTGCCCTCCAATACCTGGAAAAAGGAGTGTCCAAGAAGAAATGCGAAGTCTTCAACCTGGGTACCGGCAATGGGGTAACCGTATTGGAAGCCATCCAGGCCTTTGAAAAGGTAAGCGGTGTTCCATTGAATTATACGATCGGCCCAAGGCGCCCGGGTGATGTTATTGCGATCTATGCCAATAATGAACATGCGGTGAATGAACTGGGTTGGGTAATAAAATACAACCTGGAGGATATGATGCGTACGGCCTGGCAATGGGAGCTGAAGTTGAAGGAGGATGAAACCCTTCATACCGAGCAGAACGCCAGCCTTAATTAAGGTAAAAAAGGGGAAACGATGGCGGATTTAAGCTCCAGCCCCTACCTTTGTTCCGCTTTTGAAAAATTGAAACCCAAACAACATGACCTTACAAGATATCCAGGTTACAGGTAAAAAAGATACCAGGAGTGGTTTTGGCGATGGAATGACTGAATTGGGAAGGACCAATCCCAATGTGGTAGCACTGACAGCTGACTTAGCCGGCTCCCTGAAACTGAACCAGTTCATCAAGGAAAATCCGGATCGTTTCATTCAGTGTGGTATTGCGGAAGCCAATATGATCGGTATTGCAGCCGGTCTTACCATTGGCGGCAAGATCCCTTTCACGACCACTTTTGCCAACTTTTCTACCGGCAGGGTATATGACCAGATCCGTCAATCTGTTGCCTATTCAGGCAAGAACGTGAAGATCTGTGCATCCCATGCCGGCCTTACCCTCGGGGAAGACGGCGCCACCCACCAGATCCTGGAAGATATCGGCATGATGAAAATGCTGCCCGGCATGACGGTGATCGTTCCTTGTGATTATGCCCAGACCAAGGCTGCCACCCTTGCCATAGCAGAATTCGAAGGTCCGGTTTACCTGCGCTTTGGCCGCCCGGTATGGCCCATCTTTACCGAAGGCATGCCTTTTGAGATCGGCAAGGCACAGGTTTTCAATGAAGGAACGGATGTAAGCATTTTTGCCTGCGGCCATATGGTATGGCACGCTATTGAAGCGGCCCGCCAACTGCAGGAAAAAGGCCACAGTGTTGAGGTGGTGAATGTACACACCATTAAGCCGCTGGATGAAAAGACCATCCTGGCGTCATTGGCCAAGACCCGTTGCGCGGTTACAGTGGAAGAACACAATATCCTGGGCGGCCTGGGCGAAAGCATTGCCCGCACCGCGGCCCTGAACCTGCCCACCCCTATCGAATTCGTTGGCACCAACGATACCTTCGGGGAAAGTGGCACCCCAACCCAACTGCTCGAGAAGTACGGCCTTGGCGTGAGCCATATTGTGGCTGCTGCTGAAAAGGCAATGGCAAGGAAATAAAAAAGGTATTCATCATACTAAGGGCTGTCTGTGCGACAGCCCTTTTTTGTTATCCTGCCTTCCGGTTAAACCTTTAACTTAGGCATTGGTCTAATTCCTAACAAACGATACGAACTTTATGTCCACCAGTCACCAAGACCAGGAATTGCTGCTTCAATTCAGGGAACAGGATACGAGGGAAAAGGCTTTTACGGCCATCATCCGGAAGTACCAGGAGCGCCTTTATTGGCATATCAGGCGCATGGTGGTGGATCATGAGGATGCCAATGATGTGCTGCAAAATGTTTTTATCAGGGTATGGAATGGCCTGGCCAATTTCCGGGAAGACGCCCAGTTGTATACCTGGCTATACAGGATCGCAACAAATGAATGCCTGAACTTCCTGGAACAGCAGAAAAGGAAAGCCTCCGTACCACTGGGCGATGTGGAGGAAGGCCTGAGCAATAGGGTAATGGCGGATAAGGATTTTGATGGCAAAAAAGCAGAGTGGAAGTTGCAACTGGCCATCCAGCGCTTGCCGGAAAAACAGCGCATCGTTTTCAACCTGCGGTATTATGACGAGATGCCCTATGAGGAAATGAGCAAGGTCCTGGAGACCTCGGAAGGGGCGCTGAAAGCCTCCTACCATCATGCGGTAAAAAAAATTGAGGATTACCTACTGAACCATTAAACTTTTTAACTTTTCTATAGTCTAACAGGCAATGAACCAGGCAGAACAAATACAACAGGAATTGGAAATGATCAGCAAGCTGGTGGCCCAACAGCCACGGCAGCTGCCTTATTCCGTTCCCGAAGGTTATTTCGATGCCTTCCCCCTGCAAATGATCGGTCATCTTCGGCAGGATGGGAATGCAGTTGCTTCCGGCAACAGCCCAAAAGCTGTCAATGATGCGCCCTTCTCCGTTCCCGAAGGATATTTCGATAACCTGGCCACCAATATCCTATCCAGGATCAGGACCATGGAAGCGGGACAAGAAGAACAATTGCCCCCAGCACTGGAAAACATTGGAAAAACAAATCCTTACCAGGTACCGGATGACTATTTTGATTCCCTTCCTGACACCATTGTGGAAGGGGCAAAAGCCATTGAGGTGGTCAATGAAGAGTTGGAAAACCTTTCACCCCTGCTGCAATCCCTGAAAAACAAGCCTACCTATCAGGTGCCGGATGGATACTTCGGGAAACTGCCTTCGCAGCTGATCGATAAGATTAAGCCCGCCGGCAAGGTGATCAGTTTCACCAACAGGTGGCTTCGTTATGCCGCAGCCGCCATCCTGACCGGGGCCCTGGCCATTAGCGGCTGGTGGTACACCAACAAGGATAACCAGTCCGGTGCACTGGCCGAAGTGAGTGCCACCCACCAGGTAGAAAAGGAGATCAGCCAGTTGAGCGAGGAAGCCATCCAGGAATTCATCGACCCGCAGGCCGACCTGCTCCAGGAGAACACGATTGCCAGTTCAGTAAAATTGAATGAGTCGGATGTACACTATTTATTGGAAGACATAAGTGATGATGTGTTGCAGCAATACCTGAGTGAACATTCGGCCAAACCATCATCAACGATCAACTAACGACAATGAAAAGATTTTTTATACTCATTACTTTTCTATTCACCCTTTCAGCAGCAGGCCTTGCACAGCCCAAGCCTGAACAGAAGGCAAGACTGGAAGCGCTGAAAGTGGCCTACCTCACAAGGAGACTGAACCTTTCTACAGAGGAAGCTCAACGATTCTGGCCGGTTTACAACAAGTATACCGAAGAGTTCAGGTCTACCCAACTGCAGTACCGCGACGGAAATAATGAATTGGAGCGCGAGGAGAAATTACTCGCCATCCGCAAAAAGTACCATCCGGAATTCAGCAAGGCGCTTAACCCCGATAAAGCCAATGAATTCTTCAAGGCAGAAAAAGAATTCTACAGCCACATACAGCGGGAACTGATGGAAAGGAAAATGGAACGGAGAAAAAATATCAACTGACCCTCACCGTTAGGGTGAAGGAGGACGGGGATAACCTTCCTTTTTTATCCAGCCTTATAAACCGGTGTCTTGATATCATGGTAGAACAGGAACTCCCAACCTTCCTGCTGCCCCCTCTGCCACCATTCCTGCCGCAATTCCATACAGCGTTTGCCATCATAGTCGTACTTGGCTACAAATCGGCTCTTCATCTGCTGTAATTGGGGGGCTACATCCCCACCAAAGAAAACCGTCTCCCCTCCATCCACGATCCAGAACACCTGGTGGAAAGGACAATGGCCGCCCACCACCTGGTACTTGATATACCCATTGATCACCCCATCACCATCCAGCAGCACTACATTCGGGCTATCCTTCAGCATTTCTATCTCGTGGGGGATATAGGAAGGGAAGCCTTTTTCGAAAGCAAATTCCAGTTCCTTTTTCTGGATGTAGTATTTAGCGTTGGGAAAAGCCAATTCATAATGCCGGGTTTGTTCATTGAGTTTACTCACCCCTCCGGCATGGTCCTTATGGAGGTGGGTCATTAATATCTTCGTTACCTCACCCGGGTTAATACCCGCATCCATCAGGTTCTGGTGGACCTGCAGCACCCCATGGCGTTCGAAGCCCAGGCCGGCATCCAGCAACAATACATCTTCGGAGGTTACCACAACAAAGGGCTGGACCTCTACCAATAAACTCCCGATGGAACGTTCCTGCAGGTCATCCCTTTCCGTGTCGAAAGGCACGAACAGCTTTGACTTATCTATCGTAAAGGAACCTTCGGAAAGGGGAATGACTTTCATGCTTATTTTTTGGAATGGCAAATTTCGGCATTTTGGCCGAACCCCCTGAACCCTACCAGCACAATTGGTTATAATGGCAAGAAGAAGGTTCGTTACAGTACCATCTACGCTACAAAATACCTTCACTGTAGCGTGCGCCAGCCTGCTTTATCGCAATACCATCTGACGGTCAGCATCCAGGCGCACTAAAATGAAAAGCAGGACAGTAAAGGTGAGCAGGGCCGTACCACCATAACTGATGAAGGGCAGGGGAATACCGATAACCGGGGCAAGGCCGATGGTCATGCAAATATTGATGGCTATATGGAAGAACAGCACGGAGGCCACCCCATAGGCATAACATCGGCTGAAAACACTTCGTTGCCGTTCTGCTATGGTAATGATCCGCATCAGTAGCAGGAAATAAATACCCAGCAATATGATACTCCCCACAAAACCAAAACCCTCCCCTATGGTACAAAAGATAAAGTCCGTCCGCTGTTCCGGCACAAAATCGTAACGTGTTTGCGTACCCTTCAGCAAGCCCTTTCCAATGAACCCGCCACTTCCAATGGCGATCTTACTTTGCTTAACGTTGTAATCCCCATCATCCTTTTTCTTGCCCTGGTCTTTCTGCTCGATCTCCATGGCCGTTGCCGCATCCTTTGGCACATAATCCTTACCAATCGTATCATAGATCCGTTTCACCTGGTAAGGTTGTAATACATTCTCAAAAATAAAAGGCACTGCAAAACGCTGGATACCTACACAAACAAACCAAATCCCTACAATGGTAACGAGGATCCGCCGCCTTCGCTTGATCTGCCTCCTCAAGAGATAGATGGCAAATGCAGCAATAACTGTAAGGATAATGGCCAGGGTATTGGGTTCCACCAATAGTGTTGCCACTACCAACACCGCCAACGAAAAGCCGATCACCAACACGGCAGCAGGCAAACCTTCCCGGAACATTACCAGGAAGAAGGAAAAATACACCAATGCCAACCCTGTCTCACTTTGTAAAATGGAGATCAGCGCTGGAACAACAGCTATGGAAGCTGCGATCAACTGGGATTTGGTCTTAGTGAAATCTGTCTCCACCCTGGACAAGTACTTGGCCAATGCCAGGTTCACAAAGACCTTACACAACTCTGCCGGCTGCAATTGGAAACTACCGAACCTGATGATGGATTTGGTTCCCTTCACTTCCGTATGGAAAGGGAATACCAATAACAAGAGCAGGATACCGAAAGCATACCACAGGTTTGCCGTAGCGGTAAAGAATTTACTGTCCGTCAGCAGGATAAAGGTGGCTAAAACCCCGCCAATAGCGAAATACAGCAATTGCCTGCTGTAATCTGTTTTTAGGGAAAGGAAGGTGGAGATAACTGGATCGCCTTCCCGGTAGGTGGTGGCGAAGATGCTGGTAATACCGATCACCACCAGGATGATATACAACCATACCACCAACCAATCTACCCCTTTTGATATTTCAGGTTTTCGCTGACTCATACACGTTACCTATGTAGCTTGCTGTTTATGTTTTTGTTTTTCCGGCAGGATAGCTTCCGGCTTCAGGAAGGCCACGCGTCCTATTGGCGGCTTTGGTTTCGGCGCCTTGCCTGTATCGAGCTTAGGCTGGCCAGACCTCATGAAGCGCCTCAACACGGTAGAATCCTTTGTGAGCTTGTACCAGTTATAAGCCCTGATGGAATCCTGCTTGAACTGCTCCCTTACCAGCCAACCCGGCATTAGGTTAGCACTGGCGATCCTATCCACTTCCTTCACCCTTTCCGGGCGAAGGGTATCATTCAGGTATTTCTCCATCATCAGGGCGGCAATGGGTCCTGCCCATGTTGCACCGAAACCGGCGTTCTCCACGATCACCGCGATTGCGATCTTTGGATTCTCCCTTGGGGCAAAGCATACGAATACGGAGTTATCCTTCAGCTTGGTGCGCTTTCCGTCGATCACCCTGTAGTTCTCTGCCGTACCTGTTTTGGCACATACATTGATACCCGGGATCTTCGCCACCCTGGCCGTACCGATCTCCACCACATCCTGCATACCGGCGATTACTGCCTCAAAGGCCTCATCAGGGATCCGGGTCAAAGGTTCATGCTTTACCCTGTATTTGTTCAGCAGGGTATCCTCCTTGGTCTCGTTATCGAACTTCTCCACAAAATGCGGCGTATAGTAATAGCCTTTGTTGGCGATGATGCACATGGCATTGGCCAACTGTAGCGGGGTCGACAACATCATATCCTGGCCAATGCCGAGGGTGAGGTTGGTACAGGAATTCCAGGAATTGCGATAGACCTTATTGTAAACGGAGGAGTCGGGGATATTACCCTTATCCTCACTCGGCAGGTCGACCCCTACCCTTACGCCCAGGTCAAATGCATTCATGTATTCTTTCCAGTGCTGGTAGCCCTTCTTCACGCCACCGAATTTATCAGCGTCTACTGCTAACCGGTAGATATGGGAGAAGTAGGAGTTACAGGAGTTGGCGATGGCCAGGCGCAGGTTGGCAGCATGTCCGCCACCGGAGTGGGTACATTTTACCGGGCGCGCACATCCATAATAAGCACCTCCGCAACCTATACCAAACGAAGGTGTGATCACCCCTTCATCCAGCGCTACCAGGGCACCCAAGGGCTTAAAGGTAGAACCTGGAGGATACTGGCCCTTGATCGCCCTGTTCAGCAAAGGACTGCTCACATCAAGGAAAAGCTTGTTGAAGTTCTTTTGCTTCTCGGGTCCGGTCAGCAGGTTGGGGTCATAGTTGGGTCCGGAAGTCATGGCTATGATACCACCCGTCTTGGGTTCGATGGCCACAACCGCACCCACCTTGTTCGTCATCAGTTTCTCAGCCAGCTGTTGTACCTCAACGTCTATATAGGTCCGGAGGTTCCTTCCCGCCACAGCCGCCGTATCGAACTGCCCATTCTCATATTTGCCCACCAACCTGTTCTTGTTGTCCTTGATCATGTACTCCACACCCCGCTTACCCATCAACACTTTCTCATAGTACTGTTCCAGTCCGCTTCTCCCAACATAATCACCGAGGCGGTAAAAGCCATCAGAACGCTTGATGATGCTGGAGTCGGCCTCGCCGATATACCCCATGATATGGGCAGCAGCCTTGAATGGATAGGTACGCACAGGACGCTCCACCAGGCTGAAGCCGGGGAACTTGTAAATATTCTCTTCCAGGCGGGCATGTACACTCTCGGGAAGCAGGTCCTCAAATACACTTGGACGGTAACGTCCGTTCTTGATAATGGATGTAATGATCCTTTTCTTGAATTCTGCTGTGTCGATCTCCAGCAAGCGGCATAGCAGGAAAGTATCCACGCCTTTTACCTGGGAAGGGGTGACTTCCAGGTCATACATGATGGTATTGTTCAGGATAGCCCTTCCCTTACGGTCATAAATGATCCCCCTGTCCGGGTACTTCACTTTTGGGTATACGGCATTATTAAGCGCAAGCGCCTTATACTTACTGGAGAATAACTGCAGGTTCACCAATTGCGCAATGATGA